>JBPCOX010000287.1:0-5843 GCA_050999825.1 Mycobacteriales bacterium | reverse complement strand
TCCGCGCCGGCTACGTCCGCCGGGTCGCTGCCGGCATCTACGCCTGGCTGCCGCTGGGCAAGCGGGTGCTCGACAACGTCACCCGGGTCGTGCGGGAGGAGATGGACCGGATCGGCGCCCAGGAGGTGCTGCTCCCGGCCCTGCTGCCCCGCGAGCCCTTCGACGTCTCCAACCGCTGGACGGAGTACGGCCCGGACATCTTCCGGCTCCGGGACCGGCGCGGGAACGACTACCTGCTCGGGCCCACTCACGAGGAGATCTTCACGCTCATAGTCAAGGACCTCTACTCGTCCTACCGGGACCTGCCGCTCTCGCTCTACCAGATCCAGACGAAGTACCGCGACGAGCCGCGCCCGCGCTCGGGGGTCATCCGGGGCCGGGAGTTCATCATGAAGGACTCCTACTCCTTCGACCTCGACGACGCCGGCTTCGCGGCCTCCTACGCCGCGCACCGCTCGGCGTACATGCGGACCTTCGAGCGGCTCGGGCTGCGCTACGTCGTCGTCTCGGCGCACTCCGGCGCGATGGGGGGCTCGGCGTCCGAGGAGTTCCTCGCACCGGCACCGACCGGGGAGGACACCTTCGTCGCTTGCCACGGCTGCGGTTACGCCGCCAACGTCGAGGCGGTGGCGCTGCGGCCGCCGGAGCCCTCGGACCCCGCGCTCGGCCCCCCCTCCTCGATGCTCGACACCCCGGACACCCCGACCATCGAGACGCTGGTGGCCCGGCTCAACGCCCTGGGCCTCGGCCGCACTTACACAGCGGCCGACACGCTGAAGAACGTCGTGGTCAAGCTGCGCCGGCCGGGATCGGCCGGGACCGAGGTGCTCGTGATCGGCCTGCCGGGTGACCGGGAGATCGACCCGAAGCGGCTCGCGGCCGCCGTCTTCCCGGCCGAGGTCCTGCCGTTCGACGCCGCCGACTTCGCGTCGGTGCCGGGGCTGGTCCGCGGCTACATCGGCCCGCAGGCGCCGCGCGAGCTCGGGCTGCGCTACCTCGTGGACCCGCGGGTGGTCACCGGCAGCGCGTGGGTCACCGGGGCCAACGCCAAGGACAAGCACGCGGCGCACGTCGTCGCCGGCCGCGACTTCACCCCCGACGGCACCATCGAGGCCGCCGAGATCCTGGCCGGAGACCCCTGCCCGGCCTGCGGCGCGCCGCTCTCGATCGACCGCGGGATCGAGCTCGGCCACATCTTCCAGCTCGGCCGCAAGTTCGCCGACGCCTTCGAGCTGGACCTGTCCGGCCCCGACGGCAAGCCGATCCGGGTGACGATGGGCTCCTACGGGATCGGCGTGACAAGGGCGGTCGCCGCGGTGGCCGAGCAGACCTCCGACGAGTCGGGCCTGTGCTGGCCGCCGGAGGTGGCGCCGTACGACGTCCACGTCGTGCCGGTCGGCAAGGGCGAGCAGCGCGCGGTCGCGCAGCGGCTGGCCGGGGAGCTGGCGGCCGCCGGCCTCGACGTGCTCCTCGACGATCGCGGCGCCGCCGCCGGGGTGGCTTTCGCCGACGCCGACCTGGTCGGCGTACCGACGATCGTGGTGGTCGGCAAGGCGCTGGCCGAGGGGTTCGTCGAGGTCAAGGAGCGGCGGAGCGGTGAGCGGCGACGGGTGGCGCTGGACCATCTGGTCGCCGAGCTGGCGCGGTGAGGGTCGAGGCGGTCGTCTTCGACTGGGGCGGCACCTTGACCCCCTGGCACGACCTCGACCTGCTGGACCTGTGGCTGGCGGCCGCCCGGTTGCTCGCTCCGGACCGGGCCGACGAGCTCGCCGCTGCGCTGGTGCGGGCCGAGCGCGACTGGTGGGACGAGGCGGTGCGGACCGGCCGCAGCGGGACCATCGAGGACGTGGTGGCCGCCGCTGCCGTGGCGACCGGCCTCCAGATCGACCGGGCGCTGCACGCAGGGGCGCTGGCTGCGCACTTCGAGGCCTTCACCCCGCACACCTATACCGACCCGGAGGCGGCGCCGCTGCTGCGAGCGCTGGCCGACCGCGGGATCCGGACCGGGCTGCTGTCGAACACCCACTGGCCGCGCGAGTGGCACGAGCGGATCCTCGAGCGTGACGGCATGGTGGACCTGCTCGATGCTCGGGTCTACACCAGCGAGCTGACCCACGTGAAGCCGCATCCGGAGGCCTTCGCCGCTGTCCTCGGCGAACTCGGTGTCGGCGACCCGGGCGATGCGGTCTTCGTCGGCGACCGGCCGCACGACGACATCGCCGGCGCGAAGGGGTTCGGCATGCGGGCCGTGCTGATTCCGAACAGCCAGGTGCCGGCGTACGACGTGGAGCCCGACGCCACGATCTCGGCGCTGTCTGAGCTGTTGCCGCTGGTCGACGCCTGGAGCGCTGCCTGACGCGGGAAGGGCGCGTCTTGCAATTGGGCGCAGGAGCTAAGGGCGGCCCGGAAAGGCGGTGGTAGCCGGGGACGTACCGGCCGCTGACCGCCACCCGGATGCCCGCACCGCCTGCTCCTGCAGCGCGCCCGCGGCCAGCCGACGGAGGTCCCCGGTGTCGGCCGCCGCCACCACCGCGTAGCTGGCGCGGGCCAGCCGCTCCTCGATCCCGGCCGCCAGCCGCAGCGCCTCGGCCGGCGTGCGCGCCGGCTGCGGGAGGTCGTACGCCGGGGCAGCGGCCACCGGATCCACGCCCCGAGCGGCGAGCAGCCCCTGCAGCCCGTCCCGCCGGGCCCGGTGCGCGTCCCGCGCGGTGACGACGGCTGCTCGCAGCGGCCGCGGCAGCCGGCCGCCGACCACGCCGTAGCCATAGATTGCCGCGTGCTCGCCGGCCAGCCAGGCCTGCAGGGCAGCCTCCGCGTCCCGCCGGCTCACCGGCTCGCCCGTACGCCGGCGAGCGCGGCTGCGTGCGCCGCCTCGCTCGCGCCGATGCTGGCCAACAGCGGGGCCAGCCGGGAGGAGGCGGTCACGCAGTCGGCGACACGGGCGGCCGCGGCGGAACGCTCGGCGGCGAGCAGCGACCGCAGGGCCCCGGTCGGGTCGGGCAGAGCCGTCTCGGGCAGCGGTGGGGGAGCGCCGCTGGGACCCGCACCGGGTAGAGCCCTCAGGTGCTGCTCGTGCTCCTCTCGCAGCGGACCGAGAGCTCCCGACAGCGCCGGGAAGCTCCGCACGGCCGCGTCGTATGCGGCGATCAGGCCGATCTCGGCGCTGCGGACGGAGGTGGCCAGGGCGGCGTCCGGGTCGGGCCGCCCTGCCGGCTTGCCGCGCCGCTTCGACCGAAGGCAGCCGCTGAGCAGGGCGCCGGCACCGAGACCCAGCACCGCCCGCCGGGTCAGGCCGGGCCGCGGCCAGCGCACGTTTGGCTCCTCCGGAGATGCTGGGGCCGGGAGCCGAGTGTTCCACGGCTCCGGTGCGGGCCGGTGAGTGCGTCGGAACCGCAGCGGCGGCGCCGGACGTTAGGCTGCCGCACGCTCGAGACCACGAGAGCACAATCCGGCCGGAGGAGGTCAGGAATGGCTTCCCGCGGAGCGGGCCCGGACTCCGACCGGCTGCGTGGCGTGGTGGAGCCGGTCGTCGCCGGTGCCGGCTGTGACCTGGACGGTCTCGAGGTGACACCGGCCGGACGCCGGCGGTTGCTGCGGCTGGTGGTCGACCGCGACGGCGGCGTCAGTCTCGACCTCGTGGCCGAGCTCAGTACGGCGGTGGCCGCCGCTCTGGACGGCAGCGACGCCATGGGAGAGTCGCCGTACGTCCTGGAGGTCACCTCGCCGGGCGTCGACCGGCCGCTGACCGAGCCACGACACTGGCGTCGTGCCGCCGGCCGACGGGTGCGGGTCCCGCTGCGGGCCGGTGGTTGGCTGGAGGGCCGGGTGCTCGACGCGGACGACGAGAGCGTGCGTCTCCACGGGGCGGAGGGGGAGCGGCGGCTGGCGCTGGCCGAGCTGGGAGCGGGCGTCGTACAGGTCGAGTTCCAGCACGAGGGCGTGGAAGGAGGCTCCGGATGAACATCGACATCACCGCCCTGCGCGGGCTGGTGCGCGAGAAGGACATCTCCTTCGAGACCATCGTCGAGGCCATCGAGGTGGCGCTGCTCGCCGCCTACGAACGCACCGAGGGGGCCTCCGAGGCCGCCCGGGTCGCACTCGACCGCCGTACCGGCGAGGTCACCGTCTACGCCCGAGAGGTGGGGGAGGACGGTGAGCCCGGACCCGAGTACGACGACACCCCGACCGGCTTCGGACGGATCGCGGCGACCACCGCGCGGCAGGTGATCCTGCAGCGGCTGCGCGACGCCGAGCAGGAGCTCACCTACGGTGAGTACGCCGGCCGGGAGGGTGACGTGGTCGCCGGGCTCATCCAGCAGTCGGGGCCGCCGGGCACGACCGGCACCCGCAACGTGCTGGTCGACCTCGGCAACGTCGAGGCGGTCCTGCCCCCGGCCGAGCAGGTGCCGGGGGAGAGCTACGCGCACGGAAGCCGGCTCCGCTGCTACGTCCTGCAGGTCCACAAGGGCGTCCGCGGACCCTCGATCCTGCTCTCGCGCACCCACCCCAACCTGGTCCGCAAGCTCTTCGCGCTGGAGGTGCCGGAGGTCGCCGACGGCACGGTCGAGATCGTCGCCGTGGCGCGCGAAGCCGGTCACCGGTCGAAGATCGCCGTGCGGTCGACCGTTCCCGGCGTACGGGCTCGCGGTGCCTGCATCGGTCCGATGGGCGCGCGGGTGCGCGCGGTGGTCTCCGAGCTGCACGGGGAGAAGGTCGACATCATCGACTGGTCCGAGGACCCCGCCCGCTTCGTGGGCAACGCGCTCTCGCCGGCGGCGGTCAGCTCGGTGGACGTGGTCGACGCCGGGAACCGGGCGGCTCGGGTCGTGGTTCCCGACTACCAGCTCTCTCTCGCCATCGGCAAGGAGGGGCAGAACGCCCGGCTGGCGGCGCGCCTGACCGGCTGGCGGATCGACATCCACTCCGACGCCGAGTCCGAGGTGGCCAGCTCGGCCGGACTGCCGGGTTCCGCCGGCGCGGCGGCGCGCTAGACTGGCCGGTGGTTCGCCGTACGGCGCCGGTGCGCACCTGCGTGGGCTGCCGGTCCCGAGCGGCGAAACCAGTCCTGTTGCGAGTCGTGGAGATCTCCGGCGCCCTGGTGCCCGACCCCCACGGCCGGCTGCCGGGCCGGGGAGCGTCCCTGCACCTCGACCTGGACTGTCTCGATCTCGCCGAGCGCCGGCGGGCGTTCCCGCGGGCCCTGCGCCTCGCCGGGCCGCTCCGGTCCGATGCGCTGCGGGCGTACGTCGAGGAGCAGGTGCAGGTACGGCGTACGGTCGGCCGAACAGTCGAGTCGAAAGCAGGTCGAGACGACGAATGAGCGCTCGATGAACACAACGCGATGAGCACCACCATGCAGTAGCGACGACGGTCGCGCGGACCAGCCGCGGACCGAGACAGGAGTCCAGTGGCCAAGGTCCGGGTCTATGAGCTCGCCAAGGAGTTCGGCGTAGAGAGCAAGGTCTTGATGACCAAGCTCACCGAGCTCGGCGAGTTCGTGCGGTCGGCGTCCTCGACGATCGAGGCGCCGGTGGTTCGCAAGCTTCGAGAGGCTTTTCCCGCCGGCAACGGTGCCGTCGCCAACGGCGCGCTCGCCGGCAACGGCGCCACCACCAACGGCGCTGCGCAGGCCGCCGCGCGCCCAGCCGCGCCGGCGGCTCCACAGCAGACTGTCGCGGCGGCTCCACCGGCTCCGCTCGCGCCGACCCCGGTCGCGCCGGCACCGCCGGCACCGCGGCCCGTGGGCGACGGCGCAGCCGACCCCGGTACGGCGCTCCCTCGGCCCATGCCCCGCCCGGCACCGGGCCCGCGGCCGGGGAACGACCCCTTCACCTCGCCCCCCG
>JBPCOX010000196.1:0-2599 GCA_050999825.1 Mycobacteriales bacterium | reverse complement strand
CGCCGAAGATGAAGATCATCACCAGCAGGGCGATCGGCAGGCTGATGAACTCACCACGCTGGAGGTCGGAGCTGACCGTCGCGTCGATCTCCTCGTCGAGCAGGTGGTTGCCGCCGAGGCGCACCGTGGCGCCGTCGAGCTCGTCGGGGATCCGGCGAAGCCGGTCCTCGGTCGCCTTGACGCCCCGCTCGAAGGCTGGGCCGGGCAGGTCACGGCGGAGCTCCACGACGACCAGGCTGGCCCGGCCGTCGCGGGCCCGGAGCCGGTCGTCCCGGGTGGCGTAGTAGTCGTAGACGGTGGCCACGTCTGGTATTGACCGCAGATCCCGTACGGCGGCGCGAACGGCGGCCACCGTGCCCGGGTCGTCGACCCGAGCCCGGTCGACCAGCCCGACGATCCGGACCCCGGTTGTCCCGGCGGAGCTCAGCAGCTCGCCCCCCCGCACCGACTCGGCCGAGGGGCTGCCGCCGGAGTCGCTCATCCGGCCGAAGACCGAGCTGCCGATGCCGAAGCCGACCAACAGGAGGACGAGCCAGCCCAGGGCCACGGCTCGGCGGTGGCGATAGCAGAATCGGCCCAGGGCGGGGAACATGCCGTCAGGCTTTCCGAACCGGCGCACGGGTGGCAAGCGCTTCGCGGGTGAACTTTGCCGGCCCCTTACGCTCGCTCGATGGCCGAGGACTCGCTGTTCGCCGCCGCCGCGCGAGACGCCGAGGCGGCCGCCGCCCCGCTCGCCGTACGGATGCGACCGCGCACGCTCGACGAGGTCGTCGGGCAGGCGCACCTGCTCGGCCCTGGTACGCCGCTGCGCCGCCTGGTCGAGGGCGACGCCGCGATGTCGCTGTTCTTGTGGGGACCGCCGGGCACCGGCAAGACCACCCTCGCCCACGTCATCTCGCAGGCGACCGCGCGTCGCTTCGTCCAGCTCTCGGCGGTCGCCGCGGGCGTCAAGGACGTCCGTGCCGTGATCGAGGAGGCCCGGACGGCTATCGGCAGGTCCGGCGCGCAGACCGTCCTGTTCATCGACGAGGTGCACCGCTTCTCCAAGACCCAGCAGGACGCCCTGCTCCCCGCGGTGGAGAACCGCTGGGTGAGCCTGGTCGCGGCCACCACCGAGAACCTGTTCTTCTCGGTGATCTCGCCCCTGCTCTCGCGCTCGCTGCTGCTCACGCTCGAGCCGCTCTCCGACGACGACATCCGCACCGTCGTACGCCGCGCCCTGGCCGATCCCCGCGGTCTCGCCGGGTCACTCGAGCTGCCGGCCGACACCCTCGAGCACCTGGTCCGCATCGCCGGCGGCGACGCGCGGCGGGCCCTCACCGCGCTGGAGGCGGGAGCCGGCGCGGCAACGGCCGCCGACGAGGCGACGCTCGCCCTCGCCACCCTCGAGGCGGCGGTGGACCGGGCCGCGGTCCGCTACGACCGTGACGGTGACCAGCACTACGACGTGGTCAGCGGTTTCATCAAGAGCATGCGTGGCGGGGACGCCGACGCGGCGCTGCACTATCTGGCTCGGATGATCGAGGCGGGGGAGGACCCTCGCTTCATCGCCCGCCGCATGGTGATCCTGGCCAGCGAGGACATCGGCCTCGCCGATCCCACCGCGCTGTTGACCGCGGTCGCGGCGGCTCAGGCATTGGAGCTGATCGGCCTGCCGGAGGCCCGGCTCAACCTGGCCCAGGCGGTCATCGCGCTGAGCCTGGCACCGAAGTCCAACGCCGTTCTCGCGGCCATCGAGCGCGCCACCGCCGACGTCCGGGCCGGGCGGACCGGTCCGGTGCCACCGCACCTGCGGGACGCCCACTACGCCGGCGCCCGGCGGCTGGAGCACGGCCGCGGTTACCGCTATCCGCACGACTTCCCGGCCGGCGTGGTCGCTCAGCAGTACGCTCCCGACCCGGTGGTCGGCCGCGAGTACTACCGGCCGACGGCGTACGGCGCGGAGGCCGCGGCGGCGCTGCGGCTGGCCGGCCTACGGGAGGTCCTGCGCGGCGACCGGGAAGTCTCCGGGGAGGACGTCGCGGGCGGCTTTCGCCCCCGCTGCACGCCGGTCGCACCGACCGATGCCGAACGGGCGCGGTACGGCGGCGACGGCACCCGCTCGTAGCGCACCCCGCTGTCCGCAGCACCAATCACCCGAATGGGGCCATGAGTGCTCGCCTCTCCGCGCCGATCCACTGGTTGGGACACCGGGTCCCAACCAATCGCTGGAGGATCGGACGTCGAAGAAGCGTGCCCTGACCGGACTGATTGCCGGCGTGGGACTCGCCGCGGCGGTGACCGCCGCGGTCTCGGGCAGCGCCGGTATCACCAGCGCCGGCGCGTCGCTCAACAAGGGGACCGTCAGCGGCGCCTCGCTCAACGGCGCCTCGCTCAACGGCCCGTCGCTCAACGGCCCGTCGCTCAACTGACGGCAGCCAGTCAGTAGCCGGACAGATGTCAGCTCGACGTGGCTGACGGCGTTCGGGGCACTGCTGGCGGTCGCCGGCCTGGGAGTGCTCCGACTGGCGCCCGACCGTGCCCCGGTGCCGATCTCCCTGACGGCGGTCGTCGCGATCCTCGTCCTGTTCGGCGTCGCCGAGAGCACGCAGATCCATCT
>JBPCOX010000010.1:0-7640 GCA_050999825.1 Mycobacteriales bacterium | reverse complement strand
ACTACAAGATCATGGAGGTGTGCGGCGGGCACACTCACACGATCTACCGGTACGGCGTACAGGACCACCTTCCGGACAACATCGAGCTGGTGCACGGCCCTGGCTGCCCGGTCTGCGTGATCCCGATGGGCCGGGTGGACGACGGGATCGCCATCGCGGAGCGCGACGGTGTGATCTTTACCTGCTTCGGCGACATGATGCGGGTGCCTGGCGGCAACGGGTCGCTGCTGGACGCCAGCGCCCGCGGGGCCGACGTCCGGATGGTCTACTCGCCGCTGGACGCGCTCCGGATCGCGCGGCAGAACCCCGACCGTCAGGTCGTGTTCTACGCCATCGGCTTCGAGACGACCGCACCGTCGACGGCGCTCACCTTGATGCGGGCGAAGGCCGACGGGATCACGAACTTCTCGGTGTTCTGCAACCACGTCACCATCATTCCGGCGATAAAGGCGATCCTGGACTCCCCTGACTTGCGCCTGGACGCTTTCATCGGCCCGGGACACGTCTCCACCGTGATCGGCTGCCGGCCGTACGACTTCATCCCGCGCGTGCACGGCAAGCCGCTGGTCTGCGCGGGCTTCGAGCCGTTGGACCTGCTCCAGTCGGTCTACATGATCATGTGCCAGCTGGCGGAGGGCCGGTCCGAGGTCGAGAACCAGTACGGCCGGGTGGTGCACTGGGACGGCAACCCGCGGGCGCTGCAGGTCATGTCGGAGGTCTTCGCGCTGCGTCCCTACTTCGAGTGGCGCGGGCTCGGTTCGATCTCGCACTCGGCCCTGATGCTCTCGCCCGCTTTCGCTGACTTCGACGCCGAGCTGCGGTACGCCGTCCCCGGCGTACGGGTCGCCGACCCCAAGGCGTGCCAGTGCGGCGAGGTGCTCAAGGGCGTGCTCAAGCCCTGGGAGTGCAAGGTGTTCGGCACGGCGTGTACGCCGGAGACCCCGATCGGGACCTGCATGGTGTCCTCCGAAGGCGCCTGCGCGGCCTACTACAACTACGGCCGATACGCCAAGCAGCGCATCCACCTCGAGGTCTGACGATGCCCACGTCGTTCACCGAGGACGAGGTCGGCGACCGCATCGAGGCGATGCGGCGGCGGCGGCCGCGGTTCGTCGACGACCGGATCACGATGGCGCACGGTGCCGGTGGCAAGGCCAGCCGGCAGCTGGTCGAAGGCCTGATCGTGCCGCTGCTGTCCAACCCGGCACTGGAGGCGCTCGGCGACGCGGCGCTGATGACCGTCAACGGGACCCGGCTGGCCTTCACCACCGACGCCTTCGTCGTGCGCCCGATCCGCTTCCCCGGCGGGTCCATCGGCGAGCTGGCCGTCAACGGGACGATCAACGACCTGGCTGTCTCCGGCGCGCGGCCGGTGGCACTGTCCGCCGCGCTGATCCTCGAGGAGGGCGTGGGCACCGAGGTCGTCCGCGCGGAGATGGAGGCGATGGGCGCCGCATCCGTGCGGGCCGGGGTGCCGGTCGTCGCGGGCGACACCAAGGTGGTCGAGCGTGGCCACTGCGACTCGATGTACATCGTGACCACCGGGGTGGGCGTCGTCGACCCTTCCACCTCACTGGCACCGGCGCGGGTGCAACCCGGCGACAAGGTGCTCGTGTCCGGCACCATCGGCGACCACGGGGTCGCCATCCTGCTGGCCCGCGGCGACCTCGAGATCGAGGCCGACGTGCGCAGCGACACCGCACCGCTGTGGTCGCTGGTGACGAGTCTGCTGGCGGCGTGCGGCGATGGCCTGCGGTGCATGCGGGACGCCACCCGGGGAGGGGTCGCGACGGTGCTGAACGAGATCGCCCTCGCCGCCGAGGTCGGCGTCGTCATCGCCGAGGACCGGGTGCCGATGCTGGCGGAGGTGGTCGGCGCGGGAGAGATTCTCGGCATCGACCCGCTCTACATGGCGAACGAGGGCAAGTTGGTCGCGTTCGTCGCGCCGGAGCGGGCGGACGCCGCACTGGAGGCCATGCGGGCCGACCCCGCCGGCGCCTCGGCCGCGATCATCGGAGAGGTCCGTAGCGAGCCGCCCGGCCGGGTCCTCAGCCGGACCACCTTCGGCGGCCACCGAATGATCGACGTACTGGTCGGGGATCCGCTGCCCCGGATTTGCTGACACCGCCAAGACCGAGCGAGCAAAGGAGACCAGCTGTGGACGAGATGCCGGCCGATGGCAACGTGCACGAGGAGTCGCAGGAAGAACGAGGCGCTATGGGCTCTCGAGACGAAGGTGGCCCCCCGGCAGCGGGCCCGACCGATCGCCAGCCCGCCAAGTCCGACGCCGAAGACCACACGGGGATCGACCCCCAGGAGCCCAAGCACGGCGAGAGCGAGACCCTGCAGGCCGGCGGCGGCTGAGAGATCGATCGTCGGACGGCACCAGCCGAGTGACGACACCTTCACACAAGGAGGACGGGATGGGATCAGAAGACCAGGGTGGCCGACCGGGGGAGACCCCCGCCCCGGGCGGGGGCGGTACGCGCGGCCCCTCCCTCAACCAGGGCGGAGAGCAGGAGCCGGGCGGCCTGGTGCCGCCGTACGACGACCGCCAGAAGACCGGAACGGTCGATGAGGACTCGCCCGTCGTGCGCGACGGTGCGGACGTCGGCGGTGCGGGCCAGGTGCGGTCGACGAGGGATGACATGACCTCACCCGACCCGTCCGACACCCCCGGTGGGCGGGTCAGCTCGCCGGCCGACGAGCAGCCGGCGACCCCCGGCGGTGAGCCGGCGCCCGACCCGGGAGTCGGGCCGGCACACACCAGCGGCACGCCACGGGGCGAGGACTCCGACGCCTAGAAGCGCGAGTGCGCCACCGGGGCGATCGGGCCGTCCAGACAAGTGGCCCGATCGCCCCGTGCTCTGCGTGTCCCCCGAGCGACGTACTCAGCGCCAGCTCCACCGGGCGAGGCCTGGCTGTTCAATACCGGGCCGGGCGGGGTTCACGTCCGCTCCCGGAGTGGAGGGACCGGGGCGCCGGGCTGGCCCCCCGCGTCAGGACAGCGCGAGGAAGCGTTCGACGTCGGCAGCCTCGGCAGCCAGGGCGGAGGCGTCGTCGGGCGCGAGCTGATTGAACGGGGTCAGCTCGACCTTCCCGCCGGGCACGCCCCAGGTGCCCACCGCTCGACCGCGGACGAGGGCGAACGGCCGGAAGATGCCGTTCATGGTGACCAGCGCCGCCTCGTGTGGCCCCAGGATCGGTTCCCGCGATGTCCAGCCCAGCAGGAGCGGGTCGAAGGCACCCAGCAGGCGCGGCGGCGGCAGCGGCTCGTCCCGCGCGCAACCCTCCAGATCCACCAGACCGTCGGCTCGCTCACGCAGACCCGAGCCGATCGCGCTCAGCCCCCGCCGGGCATCTCGCAGCGGCAGCCCCGCCCACCTGGCGAGGTCCCGATCCATCGCCGGACCGTGGCCCGCCAGGTAGCGACGGGCCAAGCTCGCCAGGGCGGTATCGCGGTCGGCCGGCGGGGGCGGTGCTCCCAGCCAGTCCCGAACGAGGACGTAGGCGTGGTCGCTGCCGATCATCGGCCCTCGTACGACGATGCCGCGCAGCGAGGCCAGCGCGAGGATGTGTACCAGTGCCTGGCCCTGCACCCGCACACCGGCCGCGGCGATCCGTTCCCCGAGCTGGCTCCGGGTCAGCGGCCCGTCGTCGGTCACCGAGCGCTCGATCACCGCCACGCCCCGCTCGCCCGCGGCCGGTGACACGCCCTCCTGACCAAGGCGGCGGGCACTGCCGGTGAACTGCGGTGGCGTGGTCAGCGCGTGCAGCCACCAGTAGTCCTCGCTGCGGACCAGATGCAGCGTGCCGCGGTTGAACCAGGTGATCACCAGCGAGCGATCGACCGTCAGTGCGCGGTCCACGTCGGCAGCGGCCAGCCCCGTGGTACGCGCCCGAATCGCCAGCCGCGCTCCACGAGGGTCCTGCCCCTGTACGGCGACCAGCCGCTCGACGACGTCGACGGCGCTGCTAGCCGGCCGGCCCGAGAGCAGCTGTGCGGCCAGCCGGCCGGCGACCACCGGGGATGACGTGGGCACCGGTGCATCATCGTCGGCGCTTGGGCAGGGAGCGAAGGCAGCCCGGTCCTGCTCCGGCCGTCGGCCGGCGCGGAGTGGGTAGGGTCTGGCGAGGACGCGGCCGGCGCGTCCCTCTGGAGGTGTGTCAGGTGCGGGCAGGTCGAGCTGGTCTCCTGATGGCCGCGGTGTCCTTCGCGCGCAGCCCTCGCGGCAAGCGCATGATCGCTCAAGCGCGCCAGAAGCTGGACACTCCGCAGAACCGCGCGAAGGTTCAGGACGCCGTCGCGGGGCTGCGCCAGAACCGAGGATCTCGCTAGACCGAGCCGTGCCGTTGGCCCGCCGCAGGGTGACCGAGGTATCGGGCACCCTGCGGGGATGATTTGTCTCCCGCTCGGGCGCACCGCAGCAGGGCGTGGCTGAACAGAGGTCCTGCGCTGCGGCGCGCCGCCATCCGTTCCGTCGGGCAGGGCCACAGACTGCTGCTGTTTCGCAGCACGCCAGCTGCCCGCCCTTGGCCGGAGGAAGTCATGCCCCGCACCCCGTACCTTCGCGGTCGGGGCGGCCTCGCGGTCGCCGCCGGCGCACTCCTCCTCGCGTTGCCGGCTTCGGTGCAGGCCGCGTCGGGGCAGCCAGCGAGCTCAGGTCGGGCGGTCGCGCGGTGGGGCGTCTCCGCGCACGTCGCCCGGCACGCGACAGCGGCCCGCCTCGCCAAGGAGGCGCCGGCTGCTCCCGCGGCGGCGGGTCCGGTGACGCGCAACGCGTTCGTCTACAGCTATGACACCGCCGCCGGCGGTGGCCTCTACTTGGTGCAGTACAACAAGGACGGCGTACTCCTCCCGCCGGAGGCGATCATCTATCCGCAGCCGACGCTCGCGTTCGAGGATCCGAGTGTGTCTCCCGACGGCACGAAGGTGGCCTACGGCGAGATCGACGTCACTACGGGGCTCGAGCAGGTCAAGTACCGCACGATCGGGTCGTCCGTCGAGACGGCGGTCGCCCTGTCGGCGAACTCCCAGTGCGCGCCGGACTGGCGCGACGACACCCACATCCTCTTCACCGAGGACTGTGATCCGGCTGGGTCGCCGGCGCTGGTCCTGGTCGACATCTCGACCGGCACCCCTAGCACGCTCATCGACGCGGCGGCGATGGGTCGCTACCACTACGACAGCACTGGTGCGGCCGACCGGCTGGCCTATGTCAGTGTCTCGGGGAGCGACACATTTCTCGCGACGGCTAACGCGGACGGAACGGGTCAGCAGCCGACCACCGTGCCCGGCATCTATCCCAGCCTGTCGCCGGACGGGCTCAGCATCGTCTACGAGTACGGGAAGACAACGGGGTCGAACGACGGAGTCGCCACCGTGCGCCCGGACGGGACCGAGGTGCGGCTGCTGCCGGCGACGGCGAGCGCCTCCGTCGACGCGGTAAGGCCGTCGTGGTCGGACTCCGGTACAGAGATCTACTACAGCGCGGCCCGGTGGGACCTCTCTGCCGACCAGCCGGCCGGTGACTACGACGTCAACTCGGTGGACCCCTCGGGATTGTTCGTGGCCGACATCACCCAGACCGACACGGCGGACGAGTATTCGGCCCGGTTCTTCGGCCACATCGACCCGCGGGTGCACGGCAGCCAGTCCTACTTCACCCCGGTGACGCCGACCCGCATCCTCGACACCCGGCCCGCCCCCTACTCCGTCGGGTCGTGTGGCGGAATCCCGGCCGGCTCCCCCTTGTCGAGCGGTGGCCGCTGCAGGCTGCTGGTCGCCAATGGGGCAACCGTGCCGACCGATGCGAACGCCGTGGTGCTCAACCTGACCGGCGTCTCGCCCACCGCGGCGACCTACCTCAGCGTCTATCCGACGACGGCGACAAACACGCCACCGCTGGTCAGCAACCTCAACCTCACGCCGGGGCAGATCGCCGCCGTGCAGGTGCAGGTGCGGCTGGGCACGGGAACGCAGAGCGTGGGCGGCAGCCAGGTCACGATCTTCAATCGAGCCGGTACGACGCACGCCGTGGTGGACGTCGTGGGCTACTTCCGAACCTCCATCGCTCCCACGACCGGTACCTACCATCCGGTGCAGCCGAAGCGGATCGTCGACACCCGCGGCGGCAGCCAGCACGTCGGCAGCTGCGCCACGCTCGGCACCAACGGCACCTGTCAGGTCGACGTCACCGCCACCAGCAGCCCGGTACCCGCGGGCGCGACCGCCGTCGTCCTCAACGTGACCGGCATCACGCCGACCGCCGCGACCTACCTCAAGCTCTATCCGGCCGGCGGCAGCGTGCCGACTGTCTCGAACCTGAACCTCGGAACGGGACAGATCCGGGCCAACACGGCCACGGTCAAGCTCGGCACGGGGAGCTCGTTCGTTCTCGCCAACCGGTTCGGGACGATCAACGTCGCGGTCGACGTGGCGGGCTGGTACGACGCCGACGGCAGCGGGTCCAGCTACTACCCCACGCCCACGCCGATCCGGATCCTCGACACCCGCACTGCCATCAAGACGGCGTACGGCTCCACGGCGCCCGTCGGCGGCAACGTGGCGATCGACGCACTCGCCAGCGGTTACATCACCACCCACGCGGGACTCGGCTACCTCCCGGCGCGGCCGGACGGCATCGTGTTCAACCTCACCGGGGTGACCCCGACCGCGAACACGTACCTGTCGGCCTACCCGTCGGACCTCACGTCTCCGCCGACCGTGAGCAACGTGAACCTGCCGGCCGGATCGATAGTGCCCAACCTGGCCATCGTGACGGTGCCGACGACGACCGGCTGGCTGAAGGTCTACAACCGCGCGGGCAACACGCATGTGCTCATGGACCTCTTCGGCTACTACAACTGACGCCTGCCGCGTAGGCCTTGCTGGAGCGCCCGCCGGCATGGGTGGCTGCCGGTGGAGCAGCCACCGGGCAGGGCGGCCAGCCCCCGCTGCGGCGAGCGGTGGCGCGGCCGCTCTAGCGAGGATCCGCCGCGGTGCCCGGCACCCGGTCCGCGGCGAGGCTGCGCCCGGCGGCCGCCAGCCGAGCGGCGCTCTGCCCGGCCGTCAGGTCGATGACCGTCCGCAGCGGCTGGACCTGTAGGAGGCGCGCCAACCCCACCACCCGCGGTACGGCGACCGTCCGCGACCACGGTCGTCGTAGCGAGCGCTCCACCGCGGCCGCTACCCACTCCGCCGGGACCCCTGGCGACAGGACCTCCTCCGGGTCCCCCTCCGCCGGCGAGTAGCCACGCGAGCGCGCCAGCCACTCGGTGCGGACCGGGCCGGGGTTGACCGAGTGGACCTTTACGCCGCGGGACCAGACCTCACGACGAAGACCCTCGACGAAGCCGTCCACGGCGTACTTGGTCGACGAGTAGACGGTCAGCGGCGGCACCGCGACCCAGGCGGCCCCCGATGAGATCATGACGAGATCACCCGCGCCCCTGGCGAGCATCCCGGGCAGCACCCGCCGGGTCAGGTCGACAAGCGCGACGACGTTCGTCGTGTACAGCCGTACGACGTCGTCGGCCGACATGTCCTCGACGAGTCCCTCCCAGCCGACGCCGGCGTTGTTCACCAAGGCATCGATCCGCCCGTGCCGAGCGAGCACGCCGGCCACGAGCGCAGCGCG
>JBPCOX010000306.1:0-11846 GCA_050999825.1 Mycobacteriales bacterium | reverse complement strand
GGACCACATCGACGAGCTCGTCGCGGGCCTGCTCGTAGCTGGGTTCGGCCGGTGCACTCACCGCGCTGCCGCCGACGCCGCCACCTTCGCCCGCAGCTCGCCGGCTGCGAGTCGCACCCGGAGCATCTCACCGGTGGAGACCTGGGCGGGCTCGCGGACGACGGTGCCGTCGCTGCGCTGGGCGACGGCGTAGCCCCTGGCCAGGGTGGCGGCGGGGGACAGGGCACAGAGGTGCGCCCGACTACTGGCGAGCTCGGCCACCGCGGCCGCTACCCGGCTGGTCACGGCGCGCCGGCCGCGGTCCACCAACGCGCGGGCGTCGGTGGCGTACTGCTCCAGCCGGCGGGTGGGGTCGGCCAGCACCGGCCGGGCGCGCAGGGCGGCCAGACCGGCGTTCTCGCGGTCGAGAGTCAGCCCGAGGGAGCGGCGAGCCCGGTTGCGCATGGTGAGCACCCGGGCCGACTCCTCCGCCACGTCGGGAACCACGAGCTTGGCGGCGTCGGTGGGCGTGGAGGCGCGCCGGTCGGCGACGAGGTCGAGCAGCGGTACGTCGGACTCGTGGCCGACCGCGCTCACGACCGGCGTCCCGCAGCGGGCCACCGTGCGGCACAGCGCCTCGTCGGAGAAGGGCAGCAGGTCCTCGACCGAGCCACCTCCGCGGGCCAGCACGATGACCTCCACCTCGGGGTCGGCGTCGAGCGCCGCCAGCGCGCCGATCACCGAGGCCACCGCCTGCGGTCCCTGCACCGGCACCGCCTCCACCCGGAACCGCACCGCCGGCCAGCGGCGCCGGGCGTTCGCAAGCACGTCGCGCTCCGCGGCGCTGGCGCGGCCGGTGATCAGGCCCACGACCCTGGGCAGGAACGGCAGCGGCCGCTTACGCTCGGGCGCGAACAGGCCCTCGGCGGCCAGCACCGCCCGCAGCGCCTCGAGCCGCGCGAGCAGGGCGCCGAGTCCGAGCGGCCGGATCTCGTACGCCGTGAGCGAGAGCGACCCGCGGGTTAGGAAGAACTCCGGCCGGGCCGAGACCACGACACGGGCGCCGCTGGCCAGTGGCGGTGCCACCGACTCGTAGACCTCGCGGGCGCACCGGACCTGCACCGAGACGTCGGCGACGGGGTCGCGGAGGGTGAAGAACACCGAGCCGACGCCGGGCCGCCGGGTCACCTCCGTGACCTGCCCCTCGACCCACACCCGGCCGAGCCTGCCGATCCAGTCACCGATCGCCTTGGCGACGGTCCGCACCGGCAGGGGCGACTCCGCGGTGGAGGTCAGCGCCATCGGCGCAGCCTATGTCGCACCGCCGGCCGGCGGGTGCTACGAGGGCTGGGAGAGCTCCTGCTCGGCGGTCAGCTTCGCGATGCGGTTGTCCAGCATGGTCACGATCGGAAGCCGGGAGGCGTGCGCGAGCTCGTAGTCGCGAAGCTGTACCAGCTCGGGCATCGACAGCCGGCGCAGCCGACCCCGCAGCGAGCCCAAGGTGAGGTGGTCGAAGTCGGCCAGCGGCAGATCGCCGTGGTCGAGATCCGCACCCGAGGGCAAGCCGTCGGCGTGCACCTGCTCCTCTGCCTGATCGGCGATGGCGGCCGCCGTGCCCGGGGCACCGGCATCCACCGCGACCGGCGCCGGCTCTAGGTCCGGTGGGTTGCGCAGCCGGGACACCACCGAGGCACCCCGCTCGGCCAAGGCGTCGTACTCCCGCCGTACGGCACCGGGCACCGGCAGGGCCGAGGTGGCCCGCCGGGCGACGCGGACCGGCCGCCGGGCCGCTTCGACCGGGAAGCGGGCTGCGTGCCGGGGGAGGCGGGCGACGTTGCGCAGGCTGGCCGCCAGCAGGCCGACCGCGGTGGTGACGGCGGCGCTAGCGGCAGGAGGGAGCGGTGGGCGTCGAGCCATGCGAAGGGGTCCTTCGTCGCGGGTGTTCGTGAGGGGCGTTTGTCGGTTGGCCTCCCCGCCAACGGCGCGGCTAACACTGCACGGCGCCTACCATGGAGCCATGACGGTGTCGCCGCAAGGCCCCCGCCGGGTCCTCCTGGCCCGGCCGCGAGGCTACTGCGCCGGCGTCGACCGGGCGGTGCTGACGGTCGAGAAGGCCCTTGAGCTGCACGGGGCGCCCGTCTACGTGCGCAAGCAGATCGTGCACAACGCGCACGTCGTACGCTCGCTCGAGGCCAAGGGCGCCATCTTCGTAGAAGAGACCGCCGACGTACCCGAGGGCGAGCTCGTTGTCTTCTCCGCCCACGGTGTCGCCCCGGTGGTACACGACCAGGCCCGGCAGCGCCGCCTCCGCACCATCGACGCGACGTGTCCGCTGGTGACAAAGGTGCATGTCGAGGCGCGCCGGTTCGCCGCCGACGACTACGACATCTTGCTGATCGGGCACGAGGGCCACGAGGAGGTCGTGGGTACGACGGGAGAGGCTCCCGACCACGTTCACCTCGTCGACGGTCCGGCCGAGGCGGCCACCGTGGTGGTGCGGGATCCGTCCCGGGTGGCCTACCTGTCACAGACGACCCTGTCGGTGGATGAGACCAACGCGACGGTGGATGCCCTGCGGCAGCGGTTCCCGCTGCTGCAGGGACCGCCGAGCGACGACATCTGCTACGCCACCCAGAACCGGCAGGTGGCAGTCAAGGCCATCGCCGCCGCCGCCGAGATGGTGCTGGTCGTGGGCTCGGCCAACTCCTCGAACTCGGTGCGCCTCGTGGAGGTGGCGCTGGAGGCCGGCGCCCCGGCGGCCTACCTGGTGGACGACGCCGGAGCCATCGACGAGCGCTGGTTCTCCGATGTCACCACGGTCGGGCTGACCAGCGGCGCGTCGGCGCCGGAGGGGCTGGTGACCCAGGTGCTCGACTGGCTCGCGGAGCGCGGCTGGAGCGATGTGGAGGAGGTGGAGTCGGCGCAGGAGCACCTGCTCTTCGCGCTGCCTCAAGAGCTCCGACGCGACCTGCGCGCAGCAGCGTCAGGCTGAGGCCGCTGGCCGGCGTGCCGGCGGCGGTCGGTAGGCCGCGCGTCTGCGCCGCACCGAGGCGCGGTAGCGAATGAACCGCAACCCGACCACCATCAGCACGGACGCCACTGATACGAGCAGCACCGGTGCGTCGGTGACCACCGCGGTCACGATGTCGAGCGCCCGGCGGGTGAGCCAGGAACCGCCTGGCCCAGCACCGTCGACCATCGACCCGATCGCGGCCAGGACTACCAGCAGCAGCGGGGGCATCGCGACGACCGCCATCAGATCCTCGTGGTGGACGACCGCCGCTGCGCCCACGCAACCGAGCACGAAAAGGACGGCGAAAGCCGTGCGAAGGCCGGTGCCGGTTGCGGCGTCGACCCCGACCCCGGCCAGTCCCGAGCCGGCCGCGAGCAACACGGCGCCTGGTGCGCTCAGGCCGCGGCCGTCACCGAGCCAACCGCCACCGATCGAGCGCGGCAGCGAAGCTCTGTGACCGGCAACGCGGCCGTCCGGCCCGGGCCGGACCCGAACCTGCGGGCGCGCATCCATTGCGACGCTGTCCTCACCCGTCCTTGGCTGCACGGCCGCAGACGCTAATCGCTCCGTCGCGCCATCGAGCTGCTGCCACGCCGCACCTCGGTCACCCGCTCATGACCGCCCCTTGGGTTGGGGGCCCAGATCCCGGCAGCACGACCAGCGCTGGGTGGTCGTCACCGGTGAGCAGCTCGGCCGCGGTCACTGCCCGCGCCACCGCGTCCAGGCTGCGTGGTCGGTCGAGCGGCTTCTCGACAACCTTGAGGTCGACGAGTCGCCGCGCCTGGACCAGAACCCGGGTCTCCAGCGACCCCACCATCTTGTTGTAGTCGCCTACCGCGGCGTTGATCGATCGGCCCAGCTTGTCGACATGGTCGCCGAGCGTGCACAGCCTGGTGTAGAGCTCACGGCCGATCTCGAAGATCTCCTTGGTGTTGTCGGCGAGTGCCGCCTGGGTCCAGGCATAGGCGACCGTCCGCAGCAGCCCGATCAGAATCGTGGGGGTCGCGAGAAGAACCCCCTTGCCGGCGGCGTACTCCTGCAGGGACGGGTCGGCGTCAAGGGCCGGAGCCAGGAAGGCCTCACCGGGGACGAACAGGACGACGAACTCCGGCGTGGGTGAGTGCCGCTCCCAGTAGCACTTGGCGGCCAACAGATCGACGTGGCTGCGCAGATGCCGGGCGTGGGCCTTCAGCCGCTCGGCGCGCACCGTGTCGTCGGTCGCCTCGGCCGCTTCCAGGAAGGCCATCAGCGGCACCTTCGCGTCGACCACGACGTTCTTGTCGCCGGCCAACCGGACGACCAGGTCGGGTCGCAGGACGCCCTCGCCGTCGGAGCTGGATGACGGCTGGGTGTCGAAGTCGCAGTGGCGGACCATGCCGGCCACCTCGACCACCCGACGCAGCTGCATCTCGCCCCACTGACCGCGGGTCTGTGGCTTGCGCAACGCCGTGACCAGGGCGGCGGTCTGGGTGCGGAGCTGCTCGGAGGATGCCCGCACGAGCTCGACCTCCTTCCTCAGCGCCGCCGACGCCGAGATGCTGGCGGACTCGGCCGCCAGCAGCTGACCCTCGACCTTCGCGAGGGTCTCCCGCAGCGGCGCCACCAGGTGCGCGACCGCGAGCTTGCGCGACTCCAGCTCACCGGTGGCAAGGGCACCCGCTTCCCGCAGCCGGGCATCGGCCAGCAGCAGGAACTGCTCGCTGTTGGCGGCGAGCGCCGCGGCGGACAGCGCCTTGAACTCCGCAGACAGGGCGGCCGAGCTGGCTTCGAGCACCGCGAGCTGCTCGGCCGCCCGGCTGCGCTCGTGCTCGACGGCGGCGGTCAGTCGCACCGTGTCGGCCTTTGCCTGCGCCAGCGCGGCCGACAGCTCGTTGCGCTCGGCCCGGAGCCGCTCCATCTCGGCTGCGGCCAGGTCGCGCGCACCGGCGGCGGCCGTTGCACGGGCCCGGCCCGGCCCGGCGCCGAACAGGTAGCCGGCCAGGACGCCGAGAACCAGGGCCGCGACGAGGAGGAGCAGCGTGGAAACGTCCATGCCGATCACGTTGGCAGGCGGCTCCGACAGTTTCCGCCAGCCGCGCCGCACGGCGGCCGGTGCGAGAGGAAGCCCATCCCGTCGATCCGGTTCAGCCGGCACCTCAACGGAAACCCGCCTGCTGCCTCGCACGGGCGCGACGGTCCCTCGACTCCTGCGCCGCAGGCCTGCCCTAGATGTCCGAGCAGGGCCCGGCCCGCTGAGGAACCGTCGGCGGCAGCAATGGCGCGCCGACGTCACAGTCAGCGAGATGCCTGCACACGTCAGGTCTGAAGGGGCGCCCGTGCCGTGGGGCTCGCATCGGGTGTTACCGCAGCTCCGGACAATACGGAAGGAGAACGTCCGGAACTGGCATTAGCATGCTGAACCTGGCCGCGGACACCGCTTTGCGAAGGGATCCGAGCGTGCGCTCTCGAACGGACGGCATGTGGTGGGGAACCGCTATCGAAGCTCCGGACCCTAGCGGCTTGGCGAAGTTCTACTCCGAGCTGCTCGGTTGGCCCATCGGTCACGAGGAGCCTGGAACGGCCATACTCGCCGCCCCCGAGGGATCCATCTACATCGTGTTCCAGCAGGCGACCGACTACCAAGCCCCGGTATGGCCGCCGGTCGACGGGGAACAGCGTCCGATGATGCACTTCGACTTCCAGGTCGGGGACCTCGATTCCGCGGTCGCTGAGGCGCTCGCGCTGGGAGCCACAGTGGCTACGGCCCAACCGCAGGAGAACGTCCGAGTGCTTCTAGACCCAGCCGGGCACCCCTTCTGCCTCTGCCGAGACGACGGCTGATCTCAGGCGAGCATCGGCATGAGCGCGCCTCCGAGCGCTCGGAGCGGGAAGTCGGTTCCGGGCCGGTGTCGCCGCTGGTGAACGATGCGCTCGCGCTGTACCTGCGCCGCCAACGTGGACTTGCAGCGGTCGCGTCGTACGAGGCGGAGCACGGGGCGTTCACCGACGATGAATTGGACGAGGCGGACGGCCTTCTCGACGCCGCCGGTGTCGTCGACTGCGGACCGCCGACGTGCCTGCGAAGCACGAGAAGCCCGCCGCGGTGAAGAAGGCGACGGCGCCGCGTCGCTCGCGGGTGAGTGGTCTGACCTAGAACGCCGGCGCACTCGTCGCGGCCGGGGGCGACAACCGGTGAATGTGGGCGATGCACCGCGGTGCGCTCGAACGCTCCACACCCCAACGGCCCCGGGTTGGTGTCCTCCCCCAGGCGTGGCGCGGCGGTCCCCAACCCTTGCTCGCGAGGCTCCTCGACGGCTGCGCGATCGAGCCGCTGGACGAGCCCGGTGCCCGGGTGGCCGGGCAGCCCGGTGCTGGGTCCGTCGTCGCGGCACCCCGCGTTGCCGGCAGACCGGCGCACCCGCTGGCCAGCGCAGCGCAGGGTGCTCGGGACGGACTTGTCACGACCCTCGAGCGCATCGATCAGCTGCGGGTTCTCCGGTAGCGCTCCACGGCTCACCCCGAGCGCATGGCGGGTGGCGGAGACAGACCGGGCCAGCGTCCGATCATCCGGATCTGGAGTGCGCCCGCAAGCTCTGCCAGTGCCGGGAGCGAGTCGCGCGCCGCGTCGAAGCTGGCCAGGGATCCGAGCCGGTGAGCCACTCGCTCCCGGGCGGTGATCGTGCCCCAGCGCCAGTCCGTCCTGGGCAGCCGGTCGAAGTGTTCGCGCCGGCCGCGCTCGGCAGCTTGGACGAGTGCGTCCCCGCGGACCAGCCAGCCGGCGCAGGCGTCGGCGACCTCAGCGGCGGCGCTGCTTTGCCCGGTGCCGTGGCGTCGCCACGATTCCCGATAGGCGGTCTCGGCTTCGGTCAGCAGCTCGGGAGAAATGGAGGTGACGCACCAGCAGGTCGGGAAGCCGGCGCGCAGGTAGGCGAGCTCGGTGGCGCCCCGGCCCAGGCAGGCTCGTTCGAAGTCCACGAACCGGACCCCGGACTCCGTGTGCAGCGCGTTGTCCGGGCAGGGATCCCCGTGCAGCAACGCCTGCTGTCCCGTGCCGGCGAGCCGGACGAGGAGAGCCCCCAGCTCCTCCTCCGCCGCTGGGGGGATCGCGACCTCCAGCGACCGCGCGAAGCGCAGGAAGGCGGCCACGTCCTGCGGGGTCGGGGCCGACCACACCGGAAGCAGCCCCGCCTCTTCGGGCCGTGCGGCGGCGGCATGCAACAGGGCCAGCGCGCACGCCCAGTCGAGGACCCAGTACAACCCCGGTCGCCGGTGCGGCAGGTACTCGAGCGCTATCAGCCGCGCACCTTCGTCAAGGGCCAACACCGCCGGCGTCACTGCTGGCCGCACTCGACCGGCAACCGTGAGCGCCGTCACCTCCCGTTGATACCGCTGCGTTGCATCCGGTTCGCCGACGACCTGCTTGATCACGGCAACAGCCTCAGCCAGCTCGGCCCGCCACACCCGCGACCGGGGACTGCTGGACAGCCGGACCACCCGGCGCGGTACGCCGAGCTCGTCCCGGAGCCGGTCTGACCTCGGCATCCGCCACATGGCCTCGCGCCGGCCGTGCGCCGACGGCGTCACGTGGTGCCCGCCGCTCGGCGTACCCATCGGGTCACCGCTGCGACGTCCACCGGGCGCGTCGTGTCCACCAGGAGCGTCGGCCCGAGGCCGAGCGCCGTCATCAGCGGAGCCGCCGTCCGGATGCGCCGCAACGTCTCCTCGTCCGCCCGCAGGTGGCCGGGATGCCGCAGCCGAGCCTCGTAGCGCTCCGCCGCCAGCTCACCCGGACAGTCGCAGCGGACCTCGTACGCCGTACCGATCCCCGCCCGCGCCAGCCCGCGCTCGGCGAAGCCGACATCGCGCGCGGGATCCAGCCAGGCGTCCACCACGGCACCCATGGGGCAGTCCGCCAGCAGGGACCACAGCACCTCGTTCGCCGCCGACCCGAGCCGCATCGACCAGTTCCGATCGGCCACGCCCAGAGTGTCGAACAACGTCTCCTTCACGACGTCCTTCGAGAGCAACGGAAGCCCCAGCGCCGGTGACAGGCGTCGGGCGAGCGTGGTCTTTCCCGCCCCTGGTACGCCGGTGACCAGCACCACCATCGATCGCACGCGGCTACAGCCCCAGCAGCAGCAGCAGCTCGGCGTGGTGGTCGATGACGAACTCCGCCTCCGGGCCGCCGTTGGTGTCGTCGTGGTCGCCGCGGTAGCGGACGCTGCGCAGCCCGCTCGTGACCGCTCCGGCGACGTCCTTGCGGCGCAGGTCGCCCACGTGCACGGTCGCACCTGCCGGCGCGTCGAGCGCCGCCAGCGCGGCGGCGAACGGCGCTCGATAGGGCTCGGGCACGCCGATCTCGTCGGACGGGATGACCGCCGGGACGACGTCGAGACCGAGGTTGGCGACCAGCTCGCGGGTGACCGCGCTCGAGGTGACGCCGACGTCGCAGATCAAGGCGACGGGTACGCCGGCGACGCCTAATGCCGTCAGGGGCTCGACCGCACCGGGCAACGGCTCCACACCGGCGTCCCGGGTCGCCGTGCCGAGACAGTCCGCAACCTGCTCAACGAGCTCGGGCGGTGCGGGGTCGCCCGTAACCGACAGGGCGTGCGACACCATCGCCGTCGGCGTGGGGGCTCGCTGTCCGGACCACTCCGAGTGCCGGAATGCGCGAATGCCGTCGAGCAGCTGATCGACCTCGGCGTCATCCGCCTCGAGCAACGACTTCAGCCGTTCGCGGCGCAGCGCGTCGCTGCTGTGGCTGTCGCGGTCACGGACCAGGGTGCGCCAGAGGTCGTAGGTGACCGCGTGGACGCCGGCCAGCGGCGCGCCCGCCGCACGCCCGCTCACACCGCGAAGCGGATGTTGACGACGTCGCCTTCGGCCACGACGTAGTCCTTCCCCTCGACCCGGAGCTTGCCCACGGCCCGAGCGGCGTCCCAGGACCCGGCCGCGACCAGCGCGTCGTATCCCACGACCTCGGCCCGGATGAAGCCCCGCTGCAGGTCGGAGTGGATCGCCCCGGCGGCCTCCGGAGCGGTCGCCCCCCGACGTACCTCCCAGGCCCGCGACTCGTCCTCGCCGGTGGTGAGGAAGGTCAGCAGCCCGAGCAGCCGGTAGGCCGACGCGATCACGGCCGGCAGCGCCCCCACCGTGACGCCGAACTCGGCCAGCAGCTCGGCTGCCTCCGCCGCCGCCATGCCGCCCACCTCTGCCTCGAGCCGGGCCGGTACGGCGATGCCCTCGGCGCCCGGTCCGAGGGCCGGCGCCAGCTCCTCGGCCACCGCGGCGCCCGCGGCGGCACCCTCGTCGTCGGTGTTCAGCACGAGGACCGCCGGCTTGAGCGTCAGCGGCGCGAAGTTGCGGAAGAGGGCCAGCTCCGCTGCCTCCCATGCCATCGAACGCAGCGGTCGGCCGTCATCGAGTACCGCCTTCGCCCGGCCCAGCAGCTGCGCCTCGGCGGCGGCCGCCCGGTCTCCGACCCGCGCCTTCTTGGCCGCCCTGTCCGCCGCGCCGGCGATGGAGGTCAGGTCGGCGAGCGCCAGCTCGAGCATCAGGTCGGCCACCTCGGTCGCCGGGGCCGCGTCCTCGCCGTACCCCCGCACCACGATCGCCAGCGCGTCGGCCTCGCGCAGCTGGCCCAGCGTCTGCCCGGACAGGCCGCCGCCGGCTCCGGAGCCCTTGGCCAGCCCCGCGACGTCAACGAACTTCAGCTGGGCGTACACCGACTTCTTCGACCGGTGCAGCGCAGCGAGCTCGTCCACCCTCGGGTCGGGGACCGGTACGACGGCGACGTTCGCCCGCACCCCACCGGGCGTCGGGTCGGATGCGGTCAACGCGGTGAAGAACGTCGTCTTGCCGCTGTAGGGCCCGCCGACGATGCCCACCGACCTCACGACGGCACCCCCGGCGTCGGGCGCCGGAGCTGGCGGGCCATGGGGCGCCCGCCGTACGCCGGAATGAACGCGCTCAGTGGCGGTCGGCCTCGGCGCCCGCCGGCGGCGCGCCCTGACCCTCCGGTGTCGCTACGCCCGGCTGTGGCTCTCCGGGTGCGTCGTCCGGGGTGGCGAGGCCGGGCTGCACGGTCCCGCCGCTGGCTGACGGCACGTTCATGAGCGGCTCGAACCGGTCCCCGCCGCGGGTGTCGCCGGCGGCGCCTTCGTCCACCGACTGACCGGCCTCTGACACGACGTCGGCGTCGTCGCGGTGCCGGCCGCCTTCGCGGCGCCCCGTGCCCACCTCGCCGGCGCCCAGGCCCTCCTGGGTCGGCGCGCCCGCCACCGACCCCTCCTTCTCCCCGCTGGCCTGGAGCACCAGGTCGTCGATCCGGGACGCCATGTAGATGTCCAGCTCGGTGACCCCGCCCTCGCTGTCGGTCCGTAGCAGGAACGTGGTCGAGCCGCCGGACCGGTCGATCTGCGGATGGTGGTCCATGGACTTGGCGGTCACGGCCACCTCGCCCAGCAGGTCCTCGGTCTGGTGCGCGGGCAGCGACACCGTCCGCGAGATCCCCGACGGGTCTCCCGACCAGTCGGTCAGCGCGGTCAGCGAGTCCTCGACGAGGTGCTCGGTGAGCAGGGTCGGCATTACTCCTCCGGTCCGCTGGGCGTATCGATCATCAAGCGGTACGCCCAAACTATGCCGGAGTAGTCAACCCGCGCCGTGCGACGCTGCCGCCATGGCGGGCGAGCCGACTCTCGTGGTGGCGGCCGCGATCCTGGACCACAGCCCGGGTGGGCCCCGGTTGCTGGCGGCGCAACGGTCGAAGCCACCAGAGCTGGCCGGCTGGTGGGAGTTCCCGGGGGGCAAGGCCGAGCCGGGCGAGAACGACCGGGCGGCCCTGGTGCGCGAGTGCCGCGAGGAGCTCGGCGTGGAGATCTCGGTCGGCTCCCGGCTCGGCGCGGATCTATTGCTCGCCGACGGTGGCCCCGTGCTCCGCGTGTGGACGGCGGCACTCGCGAGCGGCCGCCCTCGTGCCACCGAGCATGCCGCGATCCGGTGGCTGGCCAGCGCCGAGCTCTTCGACGTGGCCTGGTTGCCGCAGGATCTCGGCTTCGTCCGGCTCCTGGTCCCGCTCCTGGCACGGTGAGCGCCTCGCGCGGGGTGGTGGCACGTGGTTCAGCGACGCCGGCTGCGACGGCGGCCGCGCAGCGCCGCGCCCCCCTCCCGCAGGCGTCGCGACGTCCGCGTAACGCCCCGGCGGGACTCCATCCGGCCGGCCACCCGTTCGGCGACCCGGCCGGCCAGCGGGGCGAGTACGGCGGCGGTGATCCATCGGCGCATCCACAGAGCGAACATGGCGCCCTCCTACCCGCCTGCGGCCGGTCAAACGGTCAAGAGTGGGCCGGCAGCCTGCGGCGTACCATCTGAGGGGCCCCGGCGCGTTCGCCCGGCGTCCTCTCACGCTCGGAGCTCCGCTCATGCCTGCGCGCCGCGCCGTCCGCGCCGACCTGCGCAACGTTGCCATCGTCGCCCACGTCGACCACGGCAAGACCACGCTCGTCGACGGGATGCTCTGGCAGTCCGGGGCATTTTCCCAGCACCAGGCCGACAACGCCTCCGTGCGTGAGCGGGTCATGGACTCGATGGACCTCGAGCGCGAGAAGGGCATCACGATCCTCGCGAAGAACACGGCGGTCCGTTACGGCGACACGACGATCAACATCGTCGACACGCCTGGGCATGCCGACTTCGGCGGCGAGGTCGAGCGTGGGCTGGCGATGGTCGACGGCGTCGTCCTGCTGGTCGACGCCAGCGAGGGGCCGCTGCCACAGACCCGGTTCGTGCTCCGCAAGGCGCTGGAGGCGCGGCTGCCCGTCGTACTCGTGGTCAACAAGGTCGACCGCGCCGACGCCCGCATCGCCGAGGTCGT
>JBPCOX010000197.1:0-4857 GCA_050999825.1 Mycobacteriales bacterium | reverse complement strand
GTAGTTGTAGGAGACGTCGGTGACCAGGTCCTTGATCACCGGGAAGGTGCGAAGCGGCGTCACCGTGATGGGCGTGCCGCGCTCGAACTGGGTCAGCCGGCTCATGCACAACAGCCGCGGTCGACCGTTGATCTCGGCGCTGCAGGAGCCACACTTGCCGGCCTTGCAGTTCCACCGGACCGCGAGGTCGCCGGCGTGGATGGCCTGCACCCGGTGGATAGCGTCGAGTACGACCTCGCCCTCCTCCACCGGTACGACGTAGTCGGCGAAGCCGCCCCCGGTGGCATCCCCGCGCCACAGCCTCAGCGTCAGGTCGTAACCAGACATCCCTACTTCCCCTCGAACAGAGCGGCGAGCTCGGCGGGCATCTCGGGCAGCGGCTGCCGGTCGAGCCGGAGCTCGCCCCTGTCCTGACGCAGGGCCAGGTTGAGCCGCGCCCAGCCCGGGTCGGGCTTCGGGAAGTCGTCGCGGGTGTGGCCACCGCGGCTCTCCTGGCGCTCCAACGCCGCCATCGCGATGCACTCCGCGACGGTGAGCAGCGACCGGAGGTCACTGGACAGGTGCCAGCCCGGGTTGTACTGCCGGTTCCCCTCGACCGCCACGTTGGCCGCGCGCTCCTTGAGAACCGCAATGGTCTTGAGGGCGCGCTCCAGCTCGCCGGCGTTGCGGATGATGCCGACCAGGTCGTTCATGCACTCCTGGAGCTCCTGCTGGAGCGCGTAGGGGTTCTCGGCGCCCCGCGCGTCGGCCCGGGCGAACGGCGCGACGGCGTCCCGGCTGATCCCGGCGATCTGCTGCTCGTCGACACTCGGCCGGTTGCCGGTGGACGCGGCGGCGTACTGCGCGGCGTACGTCCCTGCCCGCCGGCCGAAGACCAGCAGGTCCGAGAGAGAGTTGCCGCCCAGGCGGTTGGACCCGTGCATGCCGCCGGAGACCTCACCGGCCGCGAAGAGCCCGGGGACGGTGGCCGCCTGGGTGTCGGCATCGACCTCGACACCGCCCATGACGTAGTGGCAGGTCGGCCCGACCTCCATCGGCTCCTTGGTGATGTCGACGTCGGCCAGCTCCTTGAACTGGTGGTACATCGAGGGGAGGCGGCGCTGGATGTACTCGGCCGGATGCCGCGAGGCGATGTCGAGCAGCACGCCGCCGTGCGGTGAGCCCCGGCCGGCCTTCACCTCGGAGTTGATGGCTCGTGCCACCTCGTCGCGCGGGAGGAGGTCCGGCGTACGCCGGGCGTTCTTCTTGTCGGTGTACCAGCGGTCGGCCTCCTCCTCGGTGTCGGCCGTCTCGTCGGCGAACACCTCGGGGATGTAGTCGAACATGAACCGGCGGCCCTCGGCGTTGCGCAGCACGCCGCCGTCGCCCCGGACCCCCTCCGTGACGAGGATGCCGCGCACCGAGGGCGGCCACACCATGCCGGTGGGATGGAACTGGACGAACTCCATGTTGATCAGTGCGGCGCCGGCCCACAACGCGAGCGAGTGGCCGTCGCCGGTGTACTCCCAGGACGCAGAGGTGACCTTGTAGGACTTTCCGATGCCACCGGTGGCGAGCACCACCGCCGGCGCGCGGAAGGCGACGAACCGGCCGCTCTCGCGCCAGTAGCCGAAAGCGCCGGCGATCCGCCGGCCCGCGGTGTCAGCGTCGAGCAGCAGCCGCAGGACCGTGCACTCCATGAAGACGTCGATGCCGAGGCTGACCGCGCGCTGCTGCAGGGTGCGGATCATCTCCAGGCCGGTCCGGTCACCGACGTGGGCGAGCCGGGCGAAGCGGTGGCCCCCGAAGTCGCGCTGGTTGATCCGGCCGTCCGGCGTACGGTCGAAGAGGGCGCCCCACTCCTCGAGCTCGTGAACCCGGTCCGGCGCCTCCTGCGCGTGCAGCTGGGCCATCCGCCAGTTGTTGAGCATCTTCCCGCCGCGCATGGTGTCGCGGAAGTGCACCCGCCAGCTGTCCTCGTCGTAGACGTTGCCCAGGGCTGCCGCGATGCCGCCCTCGGCCATGACGGTGTGCGCCTTGCCGAGCAGCGACTTGCAGACGATCGCCGTACGGGCGCCCGCCTCGTGCGCCTCGATGGCCGCGCGGAGCCCGGCCCCACCGGCGCCGATGACGACGACGTCGTAGTCGTGACTCTCGTAGTCGGCCATCTCAGGCCACCCAGTGCGGGTCGGAGAGGACTCCAGCTGCGACGAGCCAGATGTAGAGGTCGGTGAGTGCGATCCAGACCAGGCTGATCCAGGCCCACTGCATGTGCCGGGCGTTTAGCCGGGACACCAGTCCCCACGCCCGGTAGCGCACCGGATGGCGCGAGAAGTGCTTGAGCCGGCCGCCGACGATGTGCCGGCAGGAGTGGCAGGACAGCGTGTAGACCCAGATCAGTGCGGCGTTGACCAGCAGGACCAGGGTGCCGAGTCCGATGCCGAAGCGACCGTCGAAGTTGAACGCGAGCAGCGCGTCCCAGGTCAGGATCGCGCAGAAGGCCAGGCCGGCGTAGAAGAAGTACCGGTGGACGTTCTGGAAGATCAGCGGGAAGCGGGTCTCGCCGGTGTAGCGCTTGTGCGGCTCGGCGACCGCGCAGGCCGGCGGGGAGAGCCAGAACGACCGGTAGTAGGTCTTGCGGTAGTAGTAGCAGGTCAGCCGGAAGCCCAACGGGAAGATCAGGATGAAGATCGCCGGGGTGAGGATCCACACGTCCGAGAAGACCGAAATGTGCGGTGCGCCGGTCTTGGCACAGCCTGAGGTCAGGCACGGCGAGTAGAACGGCGAGAGGTACGGGTCGGCGAAGTAGTACTTGTTCTGGAACGCCCGCAACGTCGAGTAGGCGATGAAGGCGACGAGCACCGCCACCGTGACCAGGGGGGCGACCCACCACCGGTCACGCCGCAGCGTGCGCGCCGCGATCCGGGCGCGGGCACCGGGTCGCTCGACCGTCGGTGTCGTCTGCGTGGCCATTCCCCGTCCTTCTTCTTCGGTGCGGTGCTGCCGCGGGCCCGCAGCGTGCGGGCGTCATCCTCTCGGTCGCCACGACACTGCCTCAAGTCGCCGGGCGGCCGCCCGTGCGCCTTGCTGCGTACACCAGTCGAGCGTCGCGACCCGGAGCCCCTACGTGTGCTCGTCCAGTATCTCGCGAGCCGGGCCATCGCGCCGCCCCGGGTGCTGCCTCGCGGTCGAGGGCGCTGAGGCCCGGCCTACCCTGGTACCCCATGTGCCCCGGCCGCGCGCGCGCGCGTCGCCGCACCGGCCCGGCCGGTGCTCTGGTGCTTTGTGCCTGTACGGCGCTGGCGCCCGCCACTGCCGGCGCGGACTCCTCCGTCATCGGGCCGGTGGGGGGCGAGCTGCTGGCTTCCCGCGCAACGGTGGTCCTCGGGCAGCCCGGCACGCTCGCGCCACCGGCGAACATCACCGCGAGTGGCTGGCTGGTCGCCGACCTGGATACCGGTGCGGTGCTCGCGGCTCGCGACGCCCACGGTCGCTACGCGCCGGCGAGCACGCTGAAGACCCTGACGGCCCTGACGCTGATCCCGCGGCTCGCCCCGGCACGGACCGTGACCGCCACGAGGGCCGACGTGGCCGTAGACGGCAGCAAGGTCGGGCTGGTACCGGGGCAGTCCTACCGCGTGGACCAGCTCTTCACAGCACTGCTCGTGGTGTCGGCCAACGACGCCGCCAACACGCTCTCGACAGCTGCCGGCGGCGCAACCGGCACGGTCGCGCGCATGAACGCAGAGGCGGTGAGGTTGCAGGCCCTGGACACCACGGCGCGCACGGTCTCCGGCCTGGACGCACCCGGACAGGTCAGCTCGGCGTACGACCTGGCGTTGATCGGACGAGCGGCGATGCGGCTGCGGCCGTTCCGGCAGTACGTCGCCGTTCGCCGGTCCTTTGTCCCCGCCCCGGGTGGCCGTCGGATCGAGATCGGCAGCCACAACCGGCTGCTGTGGAACTACCCGGGTGCCATCGGCATCAAGAACGGTTACACCGTCGCGGCCGGCGCGGCCTTCATCGGAGCGGCCACCCGAGGCGGTCGCACCCTGGAGGTGACCCTGCTGCATGCCAGCCCGCGAGTCTGGCATGAGGCCGCGGCGCTGCTGGACTGGGGCTTCGCCGCAGCCGGCCGCGTCACGCCGGTGGGACAGCTCGTGGAACCACCGGTGACCGGAGGACCGACGGCGGCACCGCTCGACGCTGGCCGGGGGCGGGTGGGATCGAGAAAAAGAGCGGTCGGATCCGCGCCGGCGCGGAAGCCCGCCGGTCCCGGCCGAGCCCCCGGGCTACTCGCCGTGGCCACCCTGCTGGTCGGCGCTGGCGCGCTCGTACGGTGGTGGTGCCGACCGCCGGGACACGCTGATACGACCTGAGAGTCGATCCCTCCCAGTCCCCCCGGCCACGGCCTCGGGCGGGACCATCAGCCGCGTGGGTCCTGCGGCCGGTTCGCGACCGCTCGCCCGCACTGCCGTTGACGGCGTCCGGCGCGGAGGACGGGTGTTCGGCAACGGCCGGCCTTGGGTCGTCTTGAGCCATCTGGGGTCCCGGAGCGGGATCCGGAGACCGGTTCCTACCCTCCATCGCCGCCCCGGCGGGCCCGTCGCCCCCGCCGCCGCAGCAGCAGCGCTCCGGCCGCGATGGCGAGCGCCGGCCATCGCGTGGCGTGCTGGCGATGCCGACCTCGAGCCGCCGGCCGTCCAGCGCCGACGGTGGCCCGCTCCTCCCCCCCGGGGCGCTGGCGCCGCCTCCGACCACCCGACTCCGGGCCGAAGCCCACCCCCGGCCGGTCCTGCAGCGCCGGGGTCAGGGGGGTCAGGGCCCCATCCTCCTGGCGGTTGTCGGCGGTGTCCTCCCTCGCGAACTCCGTCGGGA
>JBPCOX010000263.1:0-4227 GCA_050999825.1 Mycobacteriales bacterium | reverse complement strand
TCGTGGCCGGCTATCCGCGCAACGGTCCCTTCCGAGCCGAACCGGCGCGGATCCGCGACGTCCAGACCGCCCGCGGACCCGACATCTACCACCGCACTACCGTGACGCGGTCGGTCTACTCGCTGCGGGCTCTGGTGCGGCCCGGCAACTCCGGCGGGCCGCTGCTCGCACCGGACGGGCGGGTGTACGGCGTGGTGTTCGCCGCCGGGGTCACCGATCCCGCCACCGGCTATGCCCTCACAGCGGCGGAGGTGAGCGGCGACGCGCGGACCGGCGCCACCGCGACCGCGATGGTCGGCACCGGCGGCTGCGACTAGGCGTCCGCGGTCCGGGTCAGGCCGATCCGCAGATCGTCTTCCTGGAGATCCGCCATCCCGGCCGTCTCGATCCGGCCGGCAAGGGAGTCGGCAGCGACGAGGAGCCGGTCGACATCGATACCGTGCGGCGGGTGCGCCGCGTACGGGGCGATCCGGTCGCGGCCCCGGCGCAGGAGCGCGACCGCCCCTGCCGCGTTGCCCCGCTGCGCGTGGGTGAGTCCGACGGCGAGCTGCGCGAGCCCCTGCCACAGAGACCGCTCCGCCGCAGGCGCTGCCTTCCAGGCGCCCTCGAGCACCTCGTGGGCGGCGAAGGGCGAGCCGGCCTCGAGCAGGCGGTTCGCCTCGACCAGCGCCTCGCCCGGTGGCAACACCAAGTCCTCCGGCAGCCGCGGCACGCCGGTGGCGCCGCGCGGCAGCGGCCGGCCGGCGAGGTCCCGGGGGCGCGCGTTGCGGGCCCGTCCCCCCGCATCACGGTCGCGCCCGCCGGTGTCCTCACTCATCGGGCACAACCTCCGCCCACCTCACCAGCAGCCGGTTGACCAGCTCCGGCGCCTCCTCCTGTGGGAAGTGGCCGATCCCGTCGAGCAGATGCCACTCGTAGTCGGCCGCGACCCACGCGCCGCTGCCGGCGGCGACTGCCGGCAGCACCGCCGTGTCGGCGCTGCCGTGGATCTGCAGGGTCGGCGTGCCCGTTGGTTGCGCCATCGCGCGGGCGTAGCGCAGCCCGTCCGAGCGGACCAGCGAGCGGACGGCCCATCGGTAGTACTCTAGGCATGAGTGCGCCACGCCGGGGATCTGCATCGACTCCCGGTAGCGCCCGGCGGTCTCGGCGTCGGGCCACCCCGGCCCGCTCCACGCGCTCAGCAGCCGCTCCACCGCCGCGGCATCGTCGCGGGTCAGGTAGCGCTCGGCCAGCCGGGGAGCCTGGAAGCCGAGCACCTGCCGGCCGGTCCCCAGCGTCGGGCGAAGCCCACCGGCCAGCCCCGGTCTCAACAGGCGGGGGTGAGCGGCGGCCAGCACGACCAGCCGGCGTACGACGGAGGGGTGCAGGCTGGCCATGGACCACCCGAGCAGACCGCCCCACCCGGTGCCCGCCACGACCGCGTCCCGCTCGCCGAGCGCGCGCACCATGCCGGCGCAGTCAGCGGCCAGCGTGAAGGCGTCATAGCCGCGCGGGGGCTTGTCACTGGAGCCGTAGCCACGTAGATCCGGCGCGACGGCCCGGAAGCCGGCGTCGGCGAGCGCGACCAGGGCGTGCCGCCAGCACCACCAGAACTCCGGGAACCCGTGCAGCAGCAGGACGAGCGGACCCTCGCCGAGCTCGGCGGCGTGGAAGCGGGCCCCGTTCGCGGTGATGTCGCGGTGTGCCCACGGCCCGTCGACGTAGACGGCCGACTCCTCGGCGCCGCCCATGGCGGGCAGCCTGGCACATCGGGCGGTGGGCCGGTCAGGGGGCGGTGGGATGGCCGGCGCGCGGTGCCGGCGTGACGGTCGGGTGCTTGGCCCACTCGACGTCGTCGCGGACGGTCCGGATGGTGCGCTCGGGCGGGCGCAGGCGCTTAAGCTGGCCCCGGGCGACCAGCGCGAACAGGCCGGCACCGAAGAGGTAGAGCACCCCGACGATGAGGAAGGCCCAGCCGAGCGGCAGCCCGAGTGCGTGCAGGCCGTACACGACGGCGAAGGAGACGAAGACCACTCCGAGCACGGCGAGCAGGCCGGCGCCACCGAGCAGGCCGGCGCCGATGCCGGCGCGTCTGGCCTGCGCGCTGACCTCGAGCTTGGCCAGCTCGATCTCCGAGCGCACCAGGTTCGAGAGCTCCCTGCTCGCCCCGGCGACCAGCTGGCCGAGCGACTGTTCGCTGCCCGACGCCGGGTTGGAGCGTTGCACGTCGATCCGCTCGGACACCTCGACCCCCTTCGGTACGCCGGTTGGGTGATCCCCCGCACGTACCCTTGCCGCAGTACCCCCGCCCCGGTCGGCGACACGCTGACCGGGTCCCGCCGCGGGCGGCGCCGGGCGGACGGCGGAGGAGGAAGTGATGACCGTACTACTCCTCGTGTTCGCCGGGACGCTCATGGTCGGCGTACTGATCAGCGGGCTCGCGCACCGGTCGATCGTCTCGACCGCCCTGCTCTTCCTGGTGGTCGGCTTCCTTGCTGGTTCGGGGGTCACCGGCGTACTCGACCTCGACCCGCGTAGCCCGCTGGTGCTCCGCTTCGCGGAGCTCGCACTGTTCAGCGTGTTGTTCTCGGACGGCATGCACGCGGGAGTCCGCGACCTCCGCTCGGCCTGGGGACTGCCTGGCCGGGCGCTGCTGTTCGGGATGCCGCTCACCTTCGCCGGGGGCACCCTGCTCTGCCATCTGCTCACGGGGCTGACCTGGACCGAGTCGATGCTTGTCGCCGCGGTGCTCACGCCCACCGACCCGGTGTTCGCGGAGGCGCTGGTCGGCCGCAAGGAGGTGCCGCGCCGGCTACGGCACCTGCTCAACGTCGAGAGCGGGCTCAACGACGGGCTGGCGCTGCCCTTCGTGCTGGTCCTGATCTCGCTGGTCTCCTCGGAGTCGACCTCCGGGCTCGGCGTGCTCGGTGAGCTCGCCCTGGGGGTGGCTATCGGCATCGTGGTCCCGTACGCCGCGCTGACCATCGAGGGGCTGCCGATCTTCCGGGCCCACGGGCGCTACCAGCCGCTGAACGCCTTCGCCATCGGGCTGCTGGTGCTCGCTCTGTGCTATGTGACGCACGCCAACCCATTCCTGGCAGCCTTCGCCGCCGGGAGCACGGTGTCGTCGGTGAGCCCGGCCGCCCGGGCCTCCTTCGAGGGCTTCGGCGAGCTGGTTGCCGAGCTGCTCAAGCTGGTCGCGCTGCTGATCTTCGGAGCGCTGCTGTCACCGGACCTGCTGGGGCGGCTGCCGCTCTCGGCGTACCTGCTCGCCGTGCTGCTGCTGGTGCTGGTGCGGCCGGCGGCGCTGTCCCTGTCGCTGCTCGGCAGCTCGCTGGGCCGCCGCGAGTGGGTCGCCGCCGCCTGGTTCGGCCCGAAGGGTTTCGCGTCGGTGACCTACGGCCTGCTCGTGCTGCAGTCGGATGCGACTGAGGCCCGGCCGATGTTCGACATCATCGCCGTCACGATCGCCCTGTCGATCGTGGCCCACTCCTCCACCGATCTGACCGTGACCCGTTGGTTCCACGATGAGCGGGTGGACCCCCCCCGCCCGCTGCGCCGGCTGCTGGAGCGGGCGCGCCCCAGCGGGTCGGGCGTGGGACCGCCGGCCTAGGGACAGCCGTCCGGCACCGGCGGATAGCGGTAGCTGTAGCCGCTGCCGGTCCAGCGCAGGCCGAAGACGAAGGGGGGCGTCTGCGGCGGGTTGCCTCTCACCTCGACGGCGACCCACCGGCCGTCGGGCGTCGTCAGTGCCAGCGAGGCCGTCGCCGCCGAGATGCAGTTGCGACCCAGCAGGAGCTCGACCGCGGATCGGGCGCCCGCGGCGGAGGGCCGGGTGCCCGCGACCGGCACCACGCCGGCCGACCCCGACAGGGACTGCGCGTGCAGGGCACGCAGCGTGGCCAGCAGCTCCGGTGGCAGCGGGCTCGGGCGTGCCGGCGCCTGCGTCGGTGCCGCCGCGAGCGGGGCGGCAGCGGTGTGCCCATGGGTGCTGGCCGCGGCGAGGGCCACGGCGGCCAGTGCGGCGAGGACGCCGCCGGTGCCACGTGCGGCGGCCGGCACCCGGCGCTGCCGCCGGCCCCCGTCGTGGCCGACCGCGGCGTTGGCAGCGGCGTCGTACCGATCCGGCGCTCCGCCGGTCAGCAGCTCGGGGAGGTCCGCCGGCACGGGCTCAGTACTCCGCCGCCGCCGGCATCCGCTCCCCGATCGCGTTGACGACCGTCGGGTCGGCCAGCGTCGTCACGTCAC
>JBPCOX010000130.1:0-10030 GCA_050999825.1 Mycobacteriales bacterium | reverse complement strand
CGTACGGGCGATCACCGAGGCGGCCGACCCGGCGGCGGCCACCCGCGCCTTCGCCGAGCGGCTGCGCGGATGAGGGCGACGTACCTGCTGCTGATGGCGGCCTGCGTGCTGGGGACGCTGCCCCTCGAGCTGGTGCTTCGCACGCGCGTCTACCGGCGGACCCGGCGCTGGCTGCTCTCGATCGCGCCGGTCTTCGTGGTCTTTGCCGCGTGGGACGTCTGGGCGATCGGCCGCGGCCAGTGGCGCTACGACGGGAGCCAGACCACCGGCCTCCGGCTGCCCGGCCACCTCCCGCTGGAGGAGGCGGCGTTCTTCGTCGTGATCCCGACCTGCGCGATCCTCGCTTTCGAGGCGGTCAGGGCGGTGCGCGGCTGGCGGGCCGGCGACGAGCCGCCGGAGTCGTGAGCTACACCGCCAGCGCCCTCGCCGGCGTCGCGGTCGCCGTGCTGCTCGACCTGGCGGTGCTGCGCACGCGGCTGCTCACGCGGCGGATCTTCTGGGTGTCCTACGCGATCACGCTCGGCTTTCAGCTGGTCGTCAACGGCGTACTCACCTGCCGCCGGGTCGTGGTCTACGACCCGGCGGCCATCGTCGGCGTACGGGTGGCGTGCGCGCCGGTCGAGGACCTGCTGTTCGGCTTCGCCCTGGTCACCTCGACCCTGGCGTGGTGGGTGTGGTGGGGCCGACGTCTCAGCTCACCGCCCGATCGGCGTTGGCGTGGATGGCGTCGTGCAAGTACGCCGCAAGCCCCGGCGCCCGGTCGTCGTAGTGCGCCGTGAACCGGGGGTCGGCGACGTACATGTCGGCCAGCCCCCGGTGCATGGCTGAGCTGCAGTCGTAGAACCAGCGGTCGAGATTGCGCCGGTGTGCCTCGGCGGCGTCCATTGCGTCGGTGCTGGTCGGCAGTTGTCCGCTCTGCATGGCACTGAGCAGTCGCTGCTCGACCTCCTCGCCGGCCGCCATGATCTCCTTCCAGTCCTCCTTGGTGTACGACGACGTACGCCGCCCCGGCTGGCGGTAGGCGTCGGTGTCGCCCCACCGCTGCTCCGCCTCCGCGGCGTGCTCGGTCGGGTCGAAGCCCCCGAAGACCTCGAACATCTCCTCCGGGTTGAGTTGAATCCCCATCTGGTGTGCCTCCATCGTCTTCTCGATCGCAGCCAGCTGCTGGTGCAGCCGCCCGACCCGGTCAGTGAGCAGCGCGTGCTGTTCCCGAAGGTGCTGCAGCGGGTCGAGGCCGGGATCGTCGAGAAGGGCGGCGATCTTGTCCAGACCGAAGCCGACCTCCCGGTAGCCGAGGATCCGCTGCAGGCGCAGCAGGTCCGCAGGGCCGTACAGCCGGTAGCCCGCCGCGGTCCGTCCGCTCGGCCGGAGCAGTCCCACCTCGTCGTAGTGGTGCAGGGTGCGGACCGTCACCCCGGCCAGGCGAGCCACCTCTCCGACGGTGTAGTCCACGCCCTGATCACCTCCGAAGGCGACGCTAGGGCCTTACGTCCGGTGAGGGTCAACCCGCCGCCGGGCGCGGGTCGCTCGCCACAGCGCGGGGCCGGCGACCGCGGCCCGGCGTACCGGACCGACGGCGACCCGGCGGTCGAGCACCTGGTAGTCGGCCCGCTCGATGGCGTCCAGGATCCCGCCGTACAGCGTCATCGCAGTGCCAATGCAGTCGCGGCTGGTCGGGTGTAGGAGGCGGACGCCGGGCTGGGCCGAGCGCAGCAGCTCGCGGGTTCGGGCGATCTCGAGCGCGAGGAGCCGGCGTACCCGCCCGTCGACCACACCATCGGCGAGGTCCTCCCTCGTCACGCCGAAGAGCGCGAGGTCCTCCAGGGGGAGGTAGAGCCGGCCCCGGCGAAGGTCCTCGCCGAGGTCGCGCAGGAAGTTGGCCAGCTGGAAGGCCATCCCCAGGTCCTCGGCGTAGGCGTAGGCCGCGTCGCTGACCGGCTCCAGGATCGGCACCATCTGCCGGCCGATGACCGCAGCAGAGCCGTGCATATAGGTGGCGAGGTGGTCGTAGGTCGCGTACTCGGTGACCGTGAGGTCCATCCGCATCGAGGCCAGGAAGGCCGCGAAGTGCGTGCGCGGGATGTCCCATCGGCGGATGGTGTCGTGGACGGCCGGCAGAACGCCGCCGGCGCTGGCCCGGTCGCCGGCCAGGGACTCGACCAGCCGGTCGAGCGCCAGCTCCTTCTCCCTGACCGTCGCCAGGCTGTCGAGGTCGTCGACGATCTCGTCGGCCTGGCGGGCGAAGCCGTAGAGGGCGTGCACGTACGGGCGCTTCTCGGGTGGCAGCAACCGGGTGGCGAGGAAGTACGTCCGGCCGTGCGCCGCGTTCAGCCGCCGGCATCGCCCGTACGACGCCCGCAGGACCGGGTGGTGGATGCCCGCGGCAGCCAGCTCCCGGTGGGTCATCCGCCGAGTGTCCCAGCGGTCGAAGCGCTGCGCCCGCGACGACGGCGATGCCGGCCCGACACACGAACGACCCCCCGACTGGCCAGCCGGGGGGTCGTTCGAGCTAGGACGTGCCTATCGCTCCAGGCGGCGCCGGATGCGCGTTGCTACGCCGAGCAGAGCCGTGATGCCGACCAACGGCAGCGCCATGGCGGAGACCGGGCCCGGCCTGGTGGAGGCCTTCGCCGCTGTCGCTGGCACGGGGCTCGGGCAGGTCGCCTGTCCGGGGAGCTCGACGCAGAGGACGTCGATGCCGCGGACGAAGTCAGCGGTGTAGACGATGTTGCTCTTGATGGCGGAGCCGTTGGGGTTTCGCTTCCCTGTCGGCACCCAGTAGGCGTCCCAGACCTCGGACGCCCCGCCGGTGAAGTAGCCGTACTGCTTGATGTTGTAGGGGTCACGGACGTCGACGAAGCGCAGGCCCTGCTGGTAGTAGCCCTGAGCGAGGATCCCGGACTGGTGGAAGTCGAACCAGTGTGCCGAGCAGAAGGCACCGACCGGAGTCGTCAGCCCGCCGACGGGGTTCTCGTTCGGGATGTTCGCGATGTCGAGCGGACGGATGTTGCCGGTTCCGGGCATCGTGGCACTGACGCCGTCGGGGTCGACGAGCGTGGGGACGTACCAGGTCTGGATCGTCCCAGCCTTGTCGCAGGCGGTCTCGTCACCGTCGTTGAAGTAGTCCTCCTCGGTGATGAGCAACACGTTGCCCTTGTTCACACTCGGAGCCGTGTACGGCTGGAACAGCTTGGCGTTCGGCCGCTGCGAGTTGTGCAGGATGAAGTCGTTGTACGGCGTCTGGTTCCCCTGGGGGTTGGTTGCGTTAATCAATAACGGGTTGCCCTGCCGATGACGCGTGTCGAAGAGCGCGCCGCCGACGGAACCGGTGTGGAAGGCGTAGCCCGCGTCGTCGATGTCGAACTTGTGACCGGCGCCCGTCCGGAAGGTGAGGCCGGGACCGTTGGCCGGGGACTTCAAGGTCTTGGCCTGCTTCGGGTTGTTCAGGTCGCGCAGGTCGATGACCGAGAACACGCCTCCGGTTCCAGCGGAGTAAGCCCACTCACAACGGGCAACGTTGGAGCAGGTGACGGTGTGCGTGCTGGTAGTCACGGCGCCCGGTGCGCTCGCCGACGACGGAGTGCTGCTGCGGATGAACGGGTTGGTCGGGTTGGTGACGTCGATGACGAGCAGCCTCTTGCCGAGGGCGTCGATGTGCTCAGGGTCCCCCGACACGTTGTAGAGGTCCACACCGACAAGCACGAACCTGGCGGTCAGCTTGCCGAAGGCGTCCCTCTTCTCGCCGTAGGTCATCGCCTCGTTCTCGAACACCAGGTTGGGCAGGATGCCTTTGAGCACCGGCAGCGTCGGGGTGCTCGTGTCGTACACCGAGATGCTGTCCGCGCTGGAGGAGTAGAAGAACTTGCCGTCCGGGGAGAAAACCCCCGAGATCATCTGGGTGTCCGGGAAGTTGGCCAGCAGGTGGACGTTGGGGCTGGCAAGGATTGGTGTGGGTAGTGCGGCAGTACCTGTCCGAACGTGGGGGTTGGCCCCATGGGCGGAGGCGGCGCCAGCCGGTGCGATCACGAGGGCGGCAGCGGCCGCAGCGGTCAAGGTGCGGGAGAGTCGGCGCATACGGGTAGCGCTCCTGGTGTTGTCGGGTTGCGCGGAGCATACCGGTCGTCGGCCGATTACAGAAGGACCGTTTGCCCGAATTTTGGCCGTTCCGTCCCGGTGACCCGTTCCGCCGCGAGCCGGCCACTGATCAGCGCCATCGGGACGCCGACGCCCGGCACCGTGCCGGATCCGACGAACACGACGTTCTCCAGCCCGGGTGCCAGGTTGGCCGGCCGGAACGGCCCGGTCTGCCAGAAGGTGTGGGCGGCGGCGAACGGCGTACCTCGTTCCATCCCGCGCCGGCGCCAGTCGGCCGGCGTGGTGACGTGCTCGATCTCGATGCCGTCGCCGAAGCCCACGTAGCCCATCGCCTCCAGCCGTTCGACGATCTCATCGCGGTAACGAGGACCGACCGTCGCCCAGTCGATGCCCGCGTCGAGGTTGGGCGTGGGCACCAGCACGGAGTAGCTGAACCGACCCTGCGGCGCCAGCGACGGGTCGGAGCGCGTCGGGCTCGTGACCAGGAGCGAAGGGTCGCTCATCAGCTGCCGGCGCTCGATGAGCTCGGAGAAGACCTGCCGCCAGGCGCGGCCGAAGTGCACGTTGTGGTGGGCGATCGAACCGTACGCCGCCGTCGAGCCGGCCAGGAGCAGGAAGCAGGAGGGGGAGTAGCGCAGCGAGCGCACCCGGCGCGGGGTGACCGCCGGGGGCAGCAGCTCACGGTAGGCGACCGGGAGGTCGGGGTTCAGCAGAACGACGTCGGCGGTGATGCGCTCGCCGTCGGTGGTCTGCACGGCGGTGGCCCGCCCGTTGCGGACCTCGACCCGGCTCACTTCAGTGCCGTACCGGAAGATCACGCCGGCCTTCTCCGCCGCGCCGGCGAGGGCTCGCGGCACGGCCGCCATCCCCCCCTTGGGGAAGTAGACGCCGGCAACGGAGTCCATGTAGCCGATCACCGCGTAGATGGCGAGCGCGTCGTACGGCGAGAGCCCGGCGTACATGGACTGGAAGGAGAACACCCGGCGCGTGCGCGGATCCTTCAGGAACTGTCCGACCTTGGGGGCAAGCTTGCGAAAGCCGCCGAGCGCTGCGAGACGGGCCAGGTTGGGCGTGAGGAGGTGGAGCGGTGAGTCAAGGTTGCGGTCGATGAAGTCGGCCATCTCGTAGCGGTAGAGCGTGGAGACGAAGTCCACGTACCGGCGGTAGCCGGCCGCCTCCACCGGACCGCACACCCGGGTGACCTCGTCCGCCATGGCGTCGGGGTCGGCCTTGACGTCGAGCCGTGAGCCGTCCGAGTAGTACGCGCGGTAGAGCGGGTCGACCGGAGCCAGGTCGAGCCAGTCCTCGAGTCGCTCGCCGACGGCGCCCAGCGCGTCTGCGATCAGGTCGGGCATGGTCAGCACGGTGGGGCCGGTGTCGAAGCGGTAACCGGCCGTCTCGAGCACCCCGCAGCGGCCGCCGGGGCCGTTCTCGCGCTCGAGGACGGTGACCTCGCGGCCGGCGTCGGCCAGCCGCAGGGCGGCCGACAGCCCGCCCAGCCCCGCGCCCACGACGACGACCGATTCGGTCGGCCCGATGACGGTGCGCACGGGGGAGGTCCGGCTCAGCCGCGGCGGTCGGTCGCGGACGCGGCGAGCTCGGCGAGAGCGTCCCCGGCCTCGCCCGGGATGTCAGCCGCCTCCAGCGCGGACAGGGCCTGGGCGGTCCGGTCGGCGATCATGGACTCGATCCGCATTAGCGCGCCGGTGTCGGAGATCACCTCGCGGATAGCGGCCACCCCATCTTCGTCCAGCCGGGGGTCTCCGACGTGCTCGCGCAGGAGAGCCGCCTGCGCTGGCGACGCGGCCTCCAGCGCCGCGGCCAGCAGAGCCGTGCGCTTGCCCTCTCGCAGGTCGTCCCCGGCCGGCTTTCCGGTGGCGGCGGGATCGCCGTACACGCCGAGGACGTCGTCCCGAAGCTGGAACGCCTCGCCGAGCGGCAGCCCGTACGCCGTCCAGGCGGCGAGGATCCCGACGGGAGCGGCGGCCAGGGTCGCGCCGAAGTGCAGCGGTCGTTCGACGGTGTACTTGGCGGTCTTGTACCTCGCCACCCGCAGCGCGCGGTCGATCGACCCTCCGCCCCGGACCTGCTCGAGCAGGTCGAGGAACTGTCCGGCCATCAGCTCCACGCGCATCTCGTCGTACACCGGCGCGGCCCGAACGAGCGCCTCGGCGGGCAGCCCGGCGCGGTTGACCATGGCGTCGGCCCAGATGAGACAGAGGTCGCCGAGCAGGATCGCGGCCGAGCTGCCGAAGGCGTCGGGGTTGCCGGACCAGCCCTGCCGCCGGTGCAGGATGGCGAAGCGCCGGTGGACCGCCGGCTGGCCCCGGCGGGTGTCCGACACGTCCATGACGTCGTCGTGGATGAGCGCGCAGGCGTGCAGCAGCTCGAGAGCGCCGGCCGCCGACACGATCGCGTCGGTGTCCGCGCCGCCGGCACCTCGCCAGCCCCAGTAGCAGAAAGCCGGCCGAAGGCGCTTGCCGCCGTCGAGGAGGAACGCCCCGAGCGCCTCGGCCATCGGCTGCAGCCCTTCGGTGATCGCATCCAGCGCGGCGGCCTGCTCGGCCAGGAAACCGGACAGGGCCTTGTGCAGTCGGGCGCGGAGGTCGGCTCGCTCCAGTGGATCCGGCACGGGAGGCCGCTGCGCGCCGAGAGTCAAGGCGGCACTCCTCACCGTGGGCTGCGCGTGCCTTCGCAGTATCCGGCAGCAACCGTCGGTTAGCCTGCCGAGATGGCGGTGCGCACGATCGGGCGGCGGCCGCATACCGTCCGTGATCTGCTCGCCAGTGGCCGCAAGTCGTACTCCTTCGAGTTCTTCCCGCCCAAGACCGACGAGGGCGAGCGTCAGCTCTGGTCCGCGATCCGCGAGCTGGAGTCGCTGCACCCGACATTCGTGTCGGTCACCTACGGCGCCGGCGGCTCGACCCGTGACCGCACCGTCCGGGTCACGGAGCGGATCGCCACCGACACGACGCTGACGCCGCTCGGCCATCTCACCGCGGTGAACCACTCGGTCTCCGAGCTCCGCCAGGTCATCGGCTCCTACGCCGACGCCGGCGTACGCAACGTCCTGGCCCTGCGCGGTGACCCGCCGGGGGGCGTCGATGCCGTGTGGGAGGCGCATCCGCAGGGCCTGAGCTACGCCGAGGAGCTGGTCCGGCTGGTCCGCTCGCTCGGCGACTTCTGTGTCGGCGTCGCGGCGTTTCCCCAGGGGCATCCGGAGTCCCCGGACCGGGACAGTGACGCCCGGCGGCTGGTCCAAAAATGCGCCGCCGGCGCCGACTTCGCCGTGACCAACTTCTTCTTCGACGCCGACGACTACTTCGCCCTGCGCGACCGGGTGGCCGCCCTGGGATGCGACGTCCCGATCCTGCCGGGCGTCATGCCGGTCACCAACGTCAAGCAGATCCAGCGGATGGCGCAGCTGTCCGGGATTCCGTTCCCCGCCGACCTCGCCGAGCGGCTGTGTGCGGTCGAGGAGGATCCGCTCGCCGTACGCGCGATCGGGGTGGAGGTCGCGAGCGCGCTGTGCGAACGGCTGCTCGACGGCGGGGCGCCGGGGATCCACTTCTACACGCTCAACCGGTCCACGGCGACCCGCGAGATCTACTCCCGGCTGGGGCTAGCCGCCCGGCACTGACCGCCCCGATGCAACCGATGGCGCCCCGCCGGCGTCCATTCGGGACCACACCCCACATCGGGAGGTCCCATGTCGTTCCTGTCCAGTGCGTCGGCCCGGCAGTCCGCCGCCGGGTTCGGCGCCGCGACGGTCCTCGTCGGCGCCTTTTTCCTCGGCAGCGGTCACGGCGGTGGCTCGAGGGCGATCGCCGCGGCTCCGGTGACTACGGTGCCAGGGCCGTCGGTCGCGGTCGACGGCGTGGGCCACATCGCCGGCACGCCGGACGTCCTGAAGCTCGACCTGGGCGTGGAGGGACGGGCCGACACGGTCTCCGCCGCCTTGGACGTCGCCAGTACCGCCCTCACCAAGGTGCGGGACTCCCTGCGGGCGCACGGCGTGGCGCCGGCGGACCTGCAGACGTCCCAGCTGTCTGTGCACGCCAACTACGACTACTCGAAGGATCGTCAGGTGCTCCGCGGCTACGTCGCGACAGAGTCGCTGACGGCACGGTTGCACCGGCTGTCCACCGCCGGTCAGATCATCACCGACGCGGTGGCCGCCGGCGGGTCCGCCGTCCGGGTCAACGGCATCGCGCTCGACATCGACAGCGACGCCGCCCTCGTGGCGCGGGCCCGGGAGCGCGCCTTCGCTGCCGCGCGGGCCAAGGCCCAGCAGTACGCGAAGGCCGCCGGGCGTCCGCTCGGCGCGGTGACGAACGTCTCGGAGACGCTCACGCCGGCGCGCCCGCAGGTGCTGGACGGGGCCGCCTACGCCGCCCCGGCGGCACGGGCGGCTGCCGTGCCGGTCGAGCCGGGCAGCTCCGAGGTGTCGGTTCGGGTGACGGTGGTCTGGGCGCTGCGCTGAGCCGCACTACGGTGCGCTGGTGCTGGCACTTGCCGCGGTGGGTGCCGGCGCTCTGATCCTGCTGGTTGCCTCGGTTGCCTCGCGGCGGCCGGTTGCCACGGTGGGGGACCGGGCGGCCTACCTGGCCACCTGGTCGACGTTGCATGGCCTGGATGCCGGCCGGACACTCGTCGTCCGCCGCTGGTTGAGCGCCGTCTACCGGCTGGCCCGGCCGCTGGCCCGCGCCGGCGTGGCGCCGGGTCTGCTCACCACCTGGGGGCTGTTCGCGGGCGCCCTCACCCTGGCCCTCGCCGATCTCGGCGGCCGATGGGCGCTGGTGGCCGCCGCCGCGGCCGTGCTCTCGGGTGTGCTGGACGGTGTGGACGGCGCGGTCGCCGTGCTGACCCAGCGGGCGACGAGGCTGGGGTTCGTGCTCGACTCGGTGACCGACCGGGTGGTGGACGGTCTCTACCTCGCCGCGCTGTGGCGGCTGGGCGCCCCGCCCGGTGCCTGCGTCGTTGCCGGTGCCGCAATCGGGCTGCTCGAGTACACCCGCGCGCGGGCGGGCGCCGCCGGGATGCGCGAGATCAGCGTGGTGACGGTGGCCGAGCGGCCGACCCGGGTGATCATCACGGTCGCTGCGTTCGGCGCGGCCGGGATGTACGCCGGCCGCTCCGCCGAGGTCGCCGGCCTGGGCGCCTGGGCGACGCTCGCCGTGTCGCTGCTGGGGTTGGGGCAGCTGCTCGTCGTAGTTCGCCGGCGGCTGCGCTGAGCCGCGGTTCGCTACGCCGGCCCGATGAGGCCGGCGACGATGGCTGCCGACATGCCTACCAGCGGCAGCCCACCGCCCGGATGCGCCGAGCCGCCGACGAGGAACAGCCCCGGCACCGGCGAACGGTTGGCCGGCCGGAGGAAGGCCGCGCGCGCCCCGTTGGACGAGGAGCCGTAGATCGCCCCGCCTGGCGCTCCGGTGTCGCGTTCGAGGTCTGCCGGCGTACGGATCTCGCGGAAGAGCAGCCGGTCGCGGACATCGAGGCCCCTCGCGGCCAGCACGTCGAGCAGGTGGTCGGCGTAGGAGTCGGCCAGCCCGGGGGCGGTCCAGTCCACCGGCCCGTGCCGGGGCGCGTTGACCAGCACGAACCATGCCTCGTGACCCGGCGGCGAGACGGCCGGGTCGTCGGGTACGGCGACGTAGAGCGTGGGGTCGGTCACCGGTTGCGGGTCGGGACCGAAGATCGCGTCGAACTCTGCGTCGTAGCCGGCCGGGAACAGCACGCGGTGGTGCGCGTGCCCGGCGGTCCGCCCCCGGAGGCCGAGGAGCAGGACGAAGCCGGCGAGTGAGGGCGTCGTACGGCGCAGGCGGGCCAGCTGCCGGGACACCGGGAGCAGGTCGGCGTAGAGGTGGGCCGCGTCGACGCCGCTGACCACGATGTCGGCCGGTAGACGCTCGCCATCGGCCAGCGTCACGCCCGA
>JBPCOX010000077.1:0-8192 GCA_050999825.1 Mycobacteriales bacterium | reverse complement strand
GTGCTCGGGCACAGCGCCCAGACACCGAGCGGGCTGTCGAGGCTGGGGGCCCAGGGCGCCATGGCGCCGGTCGTGTAGTCGAACGCCGCCAGCTTGCGCCGGTCGGCGCCGTTCATCCGCAGGAAGTGGCCACCGGCGTACACGGTGGTGCCCACCAAGGTCACCGCCTGGACATTGCCGTCGCCCATAGCGCCCCACACCCGCGGGCCGTTGGCTGCCGTGTTGTACGACGCCACCGAGTTGCTGGAGCCGGCGCACGCGACGAACAGACGCGTTCCGTCCGGGCTCAGGACCGCGCCGAAGACCGGGCAGCTGGAAGCGTCGGGATACCAGGTGCTCGCCGCGCCGTTGGACAAGGAGACCGAGGCCAGGTGCGCCCGGTACTGCCCGCCGATGCGGGTGAAGTTTCCGCCCGCGTAGACCGCGGTGCCAGTGCGTGCGAGCTGCAGCGACGCCACCCAGGAGTCCGGGCGTGGAGCGAAGTAGCGGTTCGGCGAGCCGCTGGTCGGGTCGACCATCGCGAGCCGGCCCAGGTAGAGGCCGCCGATCTGGGTGAACTTGCCGCCCAGGAGGACCTGGCTCGAGGAGGCCGTCAAGGCCATGACGGAGGAGTTGGTGCGCGGATCCCAGCTGGTGGGCACGCCGGTGGTGGTGCTGACCGCGGCGACGTTCGCCCGGGAGACCCCCCGGACGCTGGTGAACGTGCCACCGACGTACAGGGTGGTGGCCGACGGTGAGCCGGCCAGTGCCAGGACCTCGCCGGCCACGTCGGCCGACCAGCCGGGGTCCACAGCGCCGGTGTCGGCGTTGAGCGCGGCAAGCCCGCGGCGGGGTAGCCCACCGACGGTGGTGAAGTTCCCGCCGATGAACACGCGGCTGCCGACACGCACGATCGCCGATACCCGACCATTGGCGCCTGCGGTGGCGTCGGCGGAGGTGGCCGCCGTGCCGGTGGCGGCTGAAGCCGGAACCGCGCCGAGAGCTCCGGCGACGGCGAGAGAGGCTGTCAGTACGGCGGTCCGCCGCACGATTCGGATGCCGCGGCGCTCGACTGGTCGGCTGCTGTTCACAGGATGTCCGTCCTCATGGCTTCGTGGTGGGGGGCTGTTCACTCATAGTGCTTGGCTGGTTGCAGCGAGCAAGAGTTAGCCGCGGATATCACCCTGTCGGCGGATTCAGGGTCCGTTTGGTCCGCTCTGTCCGCGGCGCCCGCCCGGGAACGGGTTACACCCGCGGGCTAGGCGCGGGCACACTGATCGAGTACCGGTGAAGGACCTCGCCGGCGCGGAGGGGAACGATGCCGTCGCGGCTGTTCGACGACCCGCAGGCCGACGCCCGCATGCGCGCGATCATTCCGCGGATGGCCCTGCTGGGCTGCCTGGTGTACGCCGTGGTGGGTCTGCTCAGCGGCGGCTTCGGAGGCCACTATCTGGCCACCGCGGTTCTGATCGCCGTCGGTCTGGTGGGCACGGTGTTCATCGAGCGGTTGCACGTGCTCGAGCGGGCGCCCGGGTGGGTCCTGTACGCGATCCTGATGGCCTATGTCGTTCTGATCGCCATGCCGGTCGACCGACTGGAGATCCCCCGACCGATCGACGAGATCTTCGGCCTGCTACCGGTCTTCTTTGCCGCGATCTTCTTCGAGGGGCGGCTGCGCTATGCCGCCGCGGTCACCGCAGCCCTCTTGCAGTTCGGCGTGACCTCGCTCTTCGCCCAGGCCACGTTGGGTGGTCTGATGGAGCGCCTGCTCGGCTACCTCGTCGCCGCCCGGCTGGCCGCGGAGATCGCCCGGGTGCTCCGGGACGCGCTGGCCCGCAACGACGCGCTGCACGAGGTGCTGGCCGCCGCCAGCGCCGACCCGGGGGGAGCCGCCCTCGCCGGGCCAGGCCTCACGGCGGCGCTGCGGCTGCTGGAGTGGGACGTCGGCGCCGCCGTGGTAGACGAGGGCGACTCGCTGCGGCTGGCGGCCAGCCGAGGCGCCGACCGGGCCAGGCTGGAGTCGGATCTCGCCTCGTCCACCTCGGCGTACGGCGCACTGGTCCGCGCGGTGCTCACGGCGGGAGAGCGGCAGGAGGCCGTCGCTCGTAACGGGTCTCGGCTCGCCGTGCCGACGGGCCTGCGGGTCCTCGTCGCGCTGCCGATCCGCTACCGGGGCGAGGTCATCGGCGTCCTGCTGGCCGGCAGCGCCGGGCCCCGCCGTCGTACGGAGGACGAGCTGGACCGGATGCGGCGGATCGCTGACCAGCTCGGACTCGCTCTCGGGGCGGTGGGTGCCTACCGCGCCGAGGTGCGGCTGGCCGAGCAGCTGCAGGAGCTCAACCAGCGCAAGGACGAGTTCCTCGCGAACGTCTCCCACGAGCTGCGCACGCCGCTCACCTCGATCCGGCTCGCCTGTTTCGTGCTCGCGAACGCATGGGAGACGTTGGACCCGGCCAAAATCCGGACCACCATCGGCGACCTCGAGCGGCGCTCGGCCGACCTCAGCGAGCTGGTGGAGTCGCTGCTGGACGAGGCGGTGGCCGCCGCCGGCGCGCTGCGACTGGCCGTCACCCGGATCGAGTGGCAGTCCACCCTGGCCAGGTGGGTGCGCACCGCCGAGCAGGTGTCCGGCCGGCGGGTGGCGCTACGGATGCCGGCCGAGCCGGTGGTGAGCGTCGGCGACCCGGCCAAGCTCGAGCGCGTCGTCGCCAACCTGCTCGGCAATGCCGCCAAGTTCTCCGCACCCGACTCGCCGATCTACGCGGAGCTGTCCGAAGACGACGGCTGCGTCCAGCTGGAGGTCGCCGACGACGGCATCGGTATCCCGGCCGAGGAGCTGCCCCGGATCTTCGACCGCTTCTACCAGGCCGACGGCAGCCCGACCCGCTCGGTCGGCGGCGTGGGAATCGGGCTCTCGCTGGTGCGCCACTTCGTCACCGCCCACGGCGGCAGCGTCTCGGTGCGCAGCTCGCCGGGGTCGGGAAGCACATTCACCGTCCGGCTGCCGCGGGAGCCGGTCGCTGCCGAGGTCGCGCGGCGATAACCGTCGCCACCACCAGGCCGGCCAGCACGGCGGGAGCCAACCCGCTGCGCAGGACGGCGGTGACCACCCGGACCGGGTCTGAGAGCGGTACCACCCGCCCGACTAGGTAGCCGAGGGACAGCGTGGCCGTGCGGGCCAGCAGGATCCGGTCGTACGCCGAGGCCGGCAGCAGGGCGATCAGCGCCCAGGCCGTCGCGTCGTACCAGGGAAGCGCGTACGGCGCGACGAGCAGGTAGGCCAGCGTCAGCACCAGAGCCCCCCGGACCGCGGCGCCGGTCTCCCCGGCACGACGGGGGAGCCCCCGCGCCAGCACCACCGCGAGTGCCGCCGCCGCCAGCAGTGCCAGGACGCCGATGAGCCGGCGCGAGATCTCGGCGCCGAGCGCGGGGTCGAGGAAGTGCGCCGGCACCCGCCACGGGGTGGCCGCCGAGATCAGCCTCGAGGCCCGGCCCAGCTGGGCCGGCGCTTGGGGTCCCGCGGCTGCGTACGCCGGCAGCACGACGAGCGCCGCGCCCGCTGCCAGTGCCAGCAGCCGGCGGCGGGCCGGCAGCAGCGCCCAGGCGAGTCCGGCACCGACCAGCGCCGCCGGCGCCTTCACCGCTGCCGCGGCGCCGACGGCCAGGCCGGCCAGCAGCGGCGACCGGCGCAGCACCAACAGGGCGCCGGCGACGGCGAACGCGACGAGGGCGTCGAGGTGCGCGCCGGCGACCAGCTGGTAGAGCAGCAGCGGGTTCAGCGTCCAGAGCAAGGCCGCCCGTCGCCGCGCATGGATCCCGTATCGGCCCGCGAGCCGGTCCAGCAGCAGACCGGTCCCGAGGAAGGCCCCCGCGTTGATCGCCGCAAGCAGCCCGACGATGGTGCGGACGGAGGGGCCGGCGACGCGGGCGACCAGCGCTTGCTCCGCGGTGGCGAGGGGCCCGTAGACGGAGGGGGTGTGCTGCCACGGCGGTTCTACGGCCCGGCCCACCGGGTCGCCGGTCGCGGCCAGCTCGGCCGGGGTCGTTGCGTAGGGGTCGCGGCCGGTCGCCGCCAGCCGGCCGTAGGCGGCGTAGCTCTGCGGGTCGGCGGTGCCGATCGGCGGCGTCAGCGCGAGCAGGCCCGCGGCCATGGTGGCCGCGGCGAGCAACCGGCGGGGTGCCGGTGCCCAGCCGCGGCGTAGCGCCAGCTCGGCGCCCCAGATCCCCACGGCGCCCAGTGCCACCGCGACGCCCAGCAGGCTGACCACCAGACCGGCCGGGGGGTGCGCCGTGCCGGCGTACGGCGGCAGTCCGCCGGCGCCCGGAAGCGGTGGCTCCACGGCACTAGGCCCGAGCGCGGCGACGAGCGCCACGAGGGCGATGGAGCCGCCGATGGCGGCCAGGGCGGCGTACGGCGGTCGATCGTCGGCGGTCACGCCCGGCGGCGCGGTGCGGAGGATGCGAGATTCGAACTCGCGAGGGGTTGCCCCCAACACGCTTTCCAAGCGTGCGCCCTAGGCCAACTAGGCGAATCCTCCGCCGGCGAGGATACCGGCCGGTCCTCGACCCGGTGGAGAGCCGGCCGCGCCGCCGTACCCGGTGGGTAGAGTGCCGGGCAGACCCCTCGTGCGGCGTCCATCCCGCAAACTCCCCCAGGGCCGGAAGGCAGCAAGGGTAACCGGGCTCTGACGGGTGTGCGGGGGGTCCTTCGTCCGCCGCAGCGTTTCGGAGGAGCCGAGTTCCCCGATGAGCCTGGCGCTCTACCGCAAGTACCGGCCCGGATCCTTCGCCGAAGTGATCGGCCAGGAGCACATCACCGAGCCGCTGACCCAGGCGATCCGCAACGGCCGGGTGCACCACGCCTACCTGTTCAGCGGCCCGCGCGGGTGCGGCAAGACCTCCTCGGCCCGGATCCTGGCCCGCTCGCTGAACTGCGCGGAGGGCCCGACGCCGACGCCGTGCGGCGGCTGCGACTCCTGTGTCGCGCTCGCGCCCAACGGCCCCGGCAGCCTCGACGTCATCGAGATCGACGCGGCGTCCCACGGCGGCGTCGACGACGCACGCGACCTGCGCGAGCGGGCGTTCTACGCCCCGGTGTCGTCCCGCTTCAAGATCTACATTGTGGACGAGGCGCACATGGTCAGCCGGGAGGGCTTCAACGCCCTGCTCAAGCTGGTCGAGGAGCCGCCGCCGCACCTGAAGTTCGTCTTCGCCACCACCGAGCCGGACAAGGTGCTGCCGACGATCCGGTCGCGCACGCACTCCTATCCTTTCCGGCTGGTTCCACCCAAGACGCTGCAGGCCAACCTGATGCAGATCTGCGCTGCCGAGGGCATCGAGGTCGACCCGCTGGTGCTGCCGCTCGTCGTACGCGCCGGCGGCGGCTCCGTGCGCGACGCGCAGTCGATCCTCGACCAGCTGCTGGCCGGGTCGGGCCCCGAGGGAGTGACGTACGCCGGCGCTCTTGCGCTGCTGGGCTTCACCGACGCGGCCCTGCTCGACGAGGTGGTCGACGCCTTCGCGGCAGGTGATGGCGCCGCTGTGTTCACCGCGGTCGATCGCGTCGTCGAGTCGGGCCGCGACCCCCGGCGCTTCGCCGCCGACCTGCTCGAGCGCTACCGCGACCTGCTCGTGCTCGACGCCGTGCCGGACGCGGCGACCAAGGGGCTGCTCGACGTGCCGGCCGACTCCCTCGAGCGGATGGTCGCCCAGGCAGCCCGGATCGGGGCGGCCGAGATCTCGCGTGCCGCGGACCTGCTCAACGCCGGCCTCACCGAGATGCGCGGTACGATGGCGCCCCGGCTGTTGCTGGAGCTGCTATGCGCGCGGGTGCTGCTGCCGGCGGCGTCCGGCGACTCGGCCGCCTTGCTCGCCCGGCTGTCCCGGTTGGAGCGCCGCCTGGCCATCGGCGCTGCGGACAACGCGGGCGCACCGGCGGCACCCGCGGCACCCGCGGTGCCCGCGGCTCCGGAGCAGGCACGACCAGTGAGCGCGCCGGCGCCGGCTCCGAGTCCCGCGACTCCCGGGCCGCCGGGACCCGTGGCGGACGACCCGCCTGCCGCGACGATGGGGAGGGTGGAGCTCGACGCTGCCGCGATCCGCCGGCTGTGGCCGGAGGTGGTCGACGCGGTGAAGTCGCGCAAGCGGACGACGCACGCACTGCTCTCGCATGCTCAGGTCGTCGATGTCACCGGCCGCACGCTCCGGCTGTCGATCGCCACAGCGCCGATCGCCCGGCAGTTCGAGTCGGGGGTCAACCCCGACGTGCTGCGGGAAGCGCTCCGAGAGGTCCTGGGGGTCGACTGGGCGCTCGAGATCGTCGTGGGTGCGGGCGGGCCGGCGCCGACCGCCACCGGCACAGCGGCGTACGCCGCGGGCGGCTTCGCGTCGGGGGACGAGGCCGCCGATGACGACAGCGAGGGAAGTGAGCGCGGCGACCGTCCGTCCGCCGAGGACGCCGCCATGGCGCTGCTCAAGACCGGGCTGGGCGCGAAGGTGATCGGCGAGGTGGAGACCGGCTGACTCAGGGTGAAGCTTCTCCGTGCAGTCCTACCGCAAGCGACAAGACATCAGCCGACCCACCACTCGGATGCGATCGAGAGGCCGGCGGCCCTCAACGCCTCACGTTTCGGCGTATCCAAGTGCGCGGTCACCACAACGACCTGGACCCCGCCTCGCTGAGCACTCCAGTCCCGCACGAACTCGAGAAGTTTCGCCCCGAGGTAAGGCCAATCGACGGCCTCAGAAACGGCGAAGTCGTCGACCCAACAGGTCAGCCCGCCCGGGTCATAAACCGGCGGCGAGGGGACCAGGCGAGCGATCGCGAACCCGCGAAGGGCTGAGGCATCGCGGCCGACGACGACCATGACATCCGGATCAGTGAGCACCGAGACGAAGAACTTTCCTTGTCGAGTTCGGGCGTCGTCGGCTGGCCGCCAGAAGCGGGGCTGAAAGCGCTCGTACTCCACCCGGCGTTGATCGGCAAGCTCAGTAAGGTCATCGACATCGCCAGCCACCGCCTTTCGCAGCTCCAACTCGGTCGTCACCACCATTCATCTCAGCGCACAGCAGGGTGCGGTTTCGCCCGACGTCAAGAGGTCCACTGTGGACGTTGACAGTGACGCGCGTCAGGCCCGCTGGAGGGGAACGATTCTTTCTTCAACTCGAGCAAGGGCTGTCCAGGACCCACACCCGGCGGTGTCGGGTGCTCTCGTCGGCTAGGTGGGGCGGGTCCCACAACGCCCAAGCCGTAGGCTTGCGAGCCGAGAAAGTCGTCGACGGGAGTCTCCTCAGTGAAGCCTGGTGGCCAGCCCAACATGCAGCAGCTGATGAAACAGGCCCAGAAGATGCAGCAGCAGCTGATGGACGCCCAGGAGGAGCTGGCCGCGACCCAGGTCGAGGGCAGCGCCGGCGGCGGCATGGTCACCGCGACGGTCACCGGCAAAGGCGAGCTGGTGGCCCTGACGATCGACCCCAAGGCCGTCGACCCCGACGACGTCGAGACCCTTGCGGACCTCGTGGTCGCGGCGGTGCGCGATGCCAGCCGATCCGCGGACGATCTCGCCGCCCGAACCATGGGACCGCTGGCCGGCGGCATGGGCGGCCTCGGCCTGCCGGGCTTGTAGGCGCGGGTTGTACGAGGGAGTTGTTCAGGACCTCATCGACGAGCTGGGCCGGCTCCCGGGGGTGGGCCCCAAGGGAGCCCAGCGGATCGCGTTCCATCTGCTGGCCGCCGACCCGGTCGACGTACGCCGGCTCGCCCACACGTTGAGCGAGGTCAAGGACAAGGTCCGCTTCTGCCGGATCTGCTTCAACGTGGCGGCGGCGCAGGAGTGCCGGATCTGCCTCGACGCCCGCCGCGACCTGGCGGTGATCTGTGTGGTGGAGGAGCCCAAGGACGTCGTGGCGGTGGAGAGAACGCGGGAGTTCCGCGGTCGCTACCACGTGCTGGGGGGTGCGATCAGCCCCATCGAGGGCGTCGGCCCGGATGACCTGCGGGTGCGGGAGCTGATGGCGCGGCTCGCCGACGGCACCGTCACCGAGCTGATCCTCGCCACCGACCCCAACCTCGAGGGCGAGGCCACCGCGACCTACCTCGCCCGGCTGGTCAAGCCGATGGGGCTGCGGGTCACCCGGCCGGCCAGTGGCCTGCCGGTCGGCGGCGACCTGGAGTACGCCGACGAGGTGACGCTGAGCCGGGCCTTCGAGGGCCG
>JBPCOX010000062.1:0-4423 GCA_050999825.1 Mycobacteriales bacterium | reverse complement strand
CGCAACCCGGTGGTGACCCTCAACGTCTGGCGCGGCGACCTCGGGCTCGACTCCGGCGTCCCGCAGTCGGTCTACCGGCTGGACACCGCCAGGCTGACCCAGCTGCGCGACGCCAATGGCGACGCGCTGGCTCGCGCTCTGCGGCCCGGCCAGAGCTGGCCGCTGCCTGGCGGCGGCTCGCTCACCTTCACCGGCGTCGACCAGTGGGCCACCTTCCAGGTGACCCATGACCCCGGCAACCGGACCGCGCTGGCCGCCGCGGTCGCCATCGTCGTAGGCCTGCTCATCTCGCTGCGGGTACGCCGCCGTCGGGTGTGGGTGCGGGCGACTCCGACGGGCGAGCCGGGAGCAGCCCGGCGTACGGTGGTCTCCGCCGGCGGGCTGGCCCGAACCGACGCCGACGCCTTCGCGCAGGAGTTCGAGGGGATCGTCGGCCGGCTCCGAGCTGTCGGCGCCGGCACCCGCATCGAGGAGGAATGAGCCGTGCCCGACCTGGTCGCCGCTGCCGCCGACGCCCAGCTCGGCACCCTGAGCGACAACCTGCTCTTCGCCGCCGTCCTGACCTACTCCGTCGCCATGCTGCTCTTCGCCGCGGAGTTCGCCTTCACCCGCCGGCTGCGTGCGACGGTGCAGCTGGACCACACCGTGGAGCTGCCGGACCGCGCCACGAGCAGGGTTCTGGTCGGTGCCACGGCCGGTCGCGGGGCCGGCGAGGCTCCCCTGGCTGCTGCCGAGGACGGCGCCCTCTTCCCGGCCGAGCCGCCCGCGACGTCGGGGGTGGCGCGTCTGCTGGGCTGGCTGGCCCTGGCGCTGACGGTCCTCGGCTGGGGCGCGCACGTCGGGTCGGTGGTCACCCGTGGGATGGCCGCCCACCGGGTGCCCTGGGGGAACATGTACGAGTTCAGCTCGACGGTCGCGCTGGCGGCGGTGACGGCGTTCCTCGTGCTGACGACCCGTGAACGCGTTCGCTACCTCGGCGCGTTCGTGCTGTTCCCGGTGGTCCTCTACCTCGGTCTCGCCGGCACCGTGCTCTACGTCCCGGCCGCCCCCCTGGTGCCGGCCCTCCAGTCGTACTGGATAAAGATCCACGTCGTCGCCGCCGTCAGCGCCTCGGGCATCTTCATGGTGGGCGCCGTGGTCACCGCGCTCTACCTGCTGCGGTCCCGGTTGGAGGCCCTGGTGACCGCCGGCCGGCGGCCCGGACTCAGCCGGCTCGCCGGCCCGCTGCCGTCGGCGGCCGCACTCGACCGAACGGCGTACCGGGTCATCGCCTTCGCGTTCCCGGTCTGGACCTTCGCGGTGATCGCGGGGGCGATCTGGGCGGAGGCGGCGTGGGGTCGCTACTGGGGGTGGGATCCGAAGGAGACCTGGTCGTTCATCACCTGGGTGATCTACGCCGGCTACCTGCACGCGCGCGCGACGGCGGGCTGGAAGGGGACCCGGGCGGCCGGCATCGCGCTGGTCGGCTTCGCCGCTCTTATGATCGACTATTACGCCGTCAACATCTGGATCGTGGGCCTGCACTCCTACGCGAAGTGACCCGAGCCGGTGCGGACGCCAGACATGCGAAGTGGCAAGGAACCGCCCGTACGGCGGTCCCTTGCCACGCAGTTGTTCGGCGCGAGCAGGCTCAGCGGCCGATGTGCCGACGAGCCGCGAAGGCCCGCACCCGACGCAGTGCGCCGGTGCGCGCGTCGCGGGACGTCCGGCCAGCCATCTGCAGCTCGCGTGCGCGCTCCCGCATGATCTCGGTCGTGTACATGTTCACCTCCCGTTCCTCGTTGCCATCATACCTCTCAACCGAAGGCCTTGCTCGATTGTTCCCTTGGATTCCTCGGCCGATCGGGTGAGACTCTGTAGTTTCGGAGTATACGGAGGTGGTCCCGGCCGTGGACGACGTCGACCGCGCCCTGCTGGCGGCGCTGCGGATGAACGCCCGCGAGAGCTACGCCGAGCTGGGTCGACGCGTCGGCCTCTCACCCCCGGCGGTGCACGACCGCGTCGCCCGGCTGGAGGCCACCGGTGTGATCACCGGCTACCACGCGGCGGTGGCGCCGGCGACGCTCGGCCTCGGCGTCGGTGCTCTGGTCGGGATCTATCTCAGCGACCGTGCCGAGCAGGACGACGTGGCCGGGCGGCTGGCGGGCGTGCAGGAGATCGAGGACTGCTGGCTCGTGGCCGGCGAGGAGGCCTTCGTGGTCAAGGTCCGGGTCGCCGACGTGGACGGCCTCGAGCACGTGCTCGGCCAGCTGCGGCGGGTGCGTGGGGTGGCGCGCACGGTCACCACAGTGGTCCTGTCGACGCGCTGGGAGGACCGGATCAGCGTGGCGGGCTCGAGCGTCCCGTCCGCGCCGACCGCTCCCGACAGGGGCGCTCCGCGGCGTACGCTCGCCCGGGTGCGGCGCAAGCCCGAGGGGACCGGTCCGGCGTGACAACCCGTGCCCCGGCGGGACGTCGGAGAGCGGTTCTCGTCTACTCGATCGCCCGGATGGGCGTCCTTCTCGGAGTGTTCGCCGTGCTCTTCGTCGTGGGGCTGCGGGGCACCCTGCTGGTGGTCGCCGGGGCGCTCGGTTCCGGGCTCGTCAGCTATGTGCTGCTGGCGCCGCAGCGCACCGCGATGGCCGTGGCGCTGGCGGCGGAGCCACGCCGTCCACGTCGCCGCCTCCGGAATCGGATCGCTGCGTCGGCGGCGGCGGAGGACGCCTACCTCGACTCGCTGGAGCCCACCCCGCCAGATCGGGCCGGCCCAAATCGGACGCAGTCGGGCCAGGGTGACTAGCCGGAATGGTCATTAACGACCAACTCTGATCGAAGGTCTCGTCAACCTGCGGCGATGCGCCGACACTTCTTCCATGGCGATCTCGGCCGGCAGCACGCCGCAGGGCGACGTCACCGTCCGCGCGCGGCCATGGCGGGTCGTCGTGGCGGACGACGCCGACGGGCTGCGCGAGCTGATCTGCCTGCTGCTCGACCTCGAGGACGACTTCACGGTCGTGGGCTCGGCGGGCGACGGTGTCGGCGCGGTCGAGATCTCGGTGGCCGTCCGCCCGGACCTCGTGGTGCTCGACCTGGCGATGCCGGTGATGGACGGGATGGCGGCCCTGGGAGAGCTGCGCCACCGCTTGCCCGACACGCGCGTCGTCGTGTGCACCGGCTACGACCTCGCCTCGGTGGGGACCGCGGTGATGGCTGCCGGCGCGGCCGCCGTACTGCAGAAGGACGGCGCCTTCACCGAGCTCCCCGGCCGCCTGCGCGCCGTGCTCGCCGGCGACTGACCAGCAGCTGCGGGCCCGAGGGGTGAGGGCGCCCGCACGGTCCTACACTGGGCGACGTGCGCTCGTGAAGCCGTTCACAAGCGCCGTACGCCGAGGTGGCGCCCATGCCGACCCACTCCGCAGCCAGCCGGGGGACACCCCCGGTCGCTGCCGAGGCGGACGTCGTCGTGGTCGGTGCCGGTCCCGGCGGGTCGGCCGCGGCGTACCACCTCGCCTGCACCGGCCTCGACGTACTCCTGCTGGAGAAGGCCACGTTCCCCCGCGACAAGGTGTGCGGCGACGGGCTGACCCCGCGGTCGGTCAAGAGCCTGGTCACCATGGGCATCGACACCCGTCCGGAGGCGGGCTGGATCCGCAACCGTGGCCTGCGCATCCTCGGTGGCGGCCACCGCCTCGAGCTGCCCTGGCCGGAGCTCGCCGACTTCCCCGACTACGGGCTGGTGCGGCCCCGGCGCGACCTCGACGAGCTGCTCGCCCGGCAGGCGCAGAAGGCCGGAGCCCGGCTGCTCGAACGCACCGCGGTCACGGGCCCCGTCCTCGACGGGTCCGGCCGGGTCGCCGGCGTGACCGCCCGCTCCGCCGAGCCGGGCGCGGACCCTAGCGAGGTCAGCTACCGCGCCCCGCTGGTGATCGCCGCCGACGGCAGCTCCAGCCGGCTCGGCCTCTCGCTCGGGCTGCGCGTGCGCACCGACCGGCCGATGGGCGTCGCCGTCCGCCGCTACTACCGCAGCCCACGCACGAACGACGACTTCCTCGAGTCCTGGCTGGAGCTCTGGGACGGCCCACCCGGGAAGGGCCGGCTGCTGCCCGGCTACGGCTGGATCTTCGGGGTCGGCGACGGCACCAGCAACGTCGGGATCGGCATCCTCAACACCACTGAGGCCTTCGGCCGCACCGACTACAAGGAGCTGCTCGGCCGCTGGCTCGGCGGCCTGCCGCCGGAGTGGGGGTTCGCCGAGAAGGAGGCGACCGGCCCCACCCGCGGAGGCGCGCTGCCGATGGGCTTCAACCGCACGCCGGCGTACGTGCCCGGCCTGTTGCTGGTCGGGGACGCCGGCGGCGCGGTCAACCCGTTCAACGGCGAGGGCATCGCGTATGCGATGGAGTCCGGCGAGCTGGCGGCGGAGGTCGTCGTACAGGCCCTGGAC
>JBPCOX010000051.1:0-12379 GCA_050999825.1 Mycobacteriales bacterium | reverse complement strand
GCCATGGTGTCCGGCAGCGCGAGCAGCGCGAAGAGGTCGCCCTCGATCTCGAGGTCGCCGGCGACGTAGGCGCGGGTGAGCCCGAGCTCGTTCGGCCGCCACAACAACCGCCGCAGGGCCCGCCGGGAGCGCAGCACGATCGTCGTCGTCGGCTTCGCCGACCCCGCCTCACTGCCGTCCCATGCGCGCAACCGCACCGGCAGCTCCAGCCCGGTCAGCGCCCGCAGCAGCGGCACCAGCTGCGTGGCTGCGTTGCCCCCCATGTGCCCCCGATCGGCGATCAGCGAGTAGGCGCCTGCGTGGGCACCGGCACGGTGGTGCTGGCGGCCGACTCGAAGGCCGCCCGCGGGTTCGCGAACGCACCGAGGGAGACGATCTCGCGCGAGAAGAACAGCGCCAGCGTCCAGTCGGCGGCCACTCGCACCTTGCGGTTCAGGGTCGGCATCCGGGTCAAGTGGTAGGTCCGGTGCATGAACCAGGCGGGCCAGCCCCGCAGCTTGACGCCGTAGATCTCCGCCACGCCCTTGTGCAGCCCGAGGCTCGCCACCGAGCCGGCGTACCGGTGCTTGTACGCCGAGAGCCGGCCGCCGCGCAGCGAGGCGACCACGTTGTCGCCGAGCCTGCGCGCCTGCCGGACGGCGTGCTGAGCGCTCGGGCCGCACAACTGCCCGGGTTTGGTGAGGTCGGGCACGGCGGCGCAGTCGCCGGCGGTCCACGCGTCCTCGACCCCGACGACGGTGAGGAGCTCCGTCGCCCGCAGCCGGCCCTTCTCGTCGGTCGGGAGGTCGGTGGCCGTGAGCATGGGGGACGGGCGGACGCCGGCGGTCCACACGACGGTGTCGGTCGTGAACGCCGTACCGTCGTCGAGCTCGGCGTGCCCGCCGACCAGCGAGGTGACCCGGGTGCGCAGCCGTACGTCGACGCCGCGGTCGCGCAGCTGGGTGACGGTGTAGTCGCTCAGGTCGGCGCTGACCTCGGGCAGGATGCGGTCGGCGGCCTCCACCAGCACCCAGCGCATGTCGACCGGGGTGAGCCCGTCGTAGTAGCGGATCGCCGCGATGGCCATGTCCTGCAGCTCCGCCATCGCCTCGATGCCGGCGTAACCGCCACCGACGAAGAGGAAGCTCAGCGCCCGGTCCCGCACCGCGCGGTCGGAGCTCGACGCGGCGATGTCGAGCTGGGCGAGCACGTGGTTGCGCAGGTAGATCGCCTCGGCCACCGTCTTGAACCCGATGCCCTGCTCGGCCAGCCCCGGGATGGGCAGCGTGCGCGCCACCGACCCCGGCGCCATCACCAGGACGTCGTAGGACAGCTCTACCGGCTCGCCCTCGTGCGGCGCGAAGGTCGCCACCCGGCGGGCGTGGTTCACCGCGGTGACCGTGCCGCTGAGAACGTGACAGCGGCGCAGCACCCGGCGCAGCGGTACGACGACGTGTCGGGGCTCGAGGTTGCCGGCGGCGGCCTCCGGCAGGAACGGCTGGTAGGTCATGTAGGACTGCGGGTCGACGACGGTCACGCTGGCCTCGCCCGGCCGCAGCCGGCGTTGCAGCCGCAGCGCGGCGTACATGCCGACATAGCCGCCGCCGACGATGAGGATGTGCGGTCGCGGGCTCCGCGTCATGGGTCGATCGTGCCACGCGCCCGGTCGCGCCGGCGCAGCAGCCAGACCGGCAGCGCCACGGCCGCCAGGGCGGCCACCATGCCCAGCGCCCGTACGCCCGCCGCCACGCCGGCCGGGGAACCCACGCTCACCGCCAGGGCGGCGACCGGCAGCGCCAGCGCCAGCGTCCGCGCGGTGCGCAGCGCCCACCGGGCGAGGACCGCGGGGTCCACGCCCGCCATTCTGGGCAGCACGGCCGCGAGCGCGAGCAGCGCATGCAGCAGGTAGAGCCCGGTGACCCAGAACAGGGCGGCGTACGCCGGGGTCGAGCCGTCGGTCCGCACCAGGGTGGCGACGTAGTACTGGCCGGCCAGCGTCACGAGCAGCGCGGTGCCGAACCCGCTCCCGGGCCGCACCAGCGCACCGGCCAGCACCGCGACCGCGACCAGCCCGAGCGTCAGCGGCGCCTTGCCCCCGTTGCCGAGAGCCAGCGCTGCCCCGCCGAGCAGCAGCGCGACGACCGCCACCCCGGTGAGGGCGAGCCAGTGCCCGGGCAGTCCCCACCGCGGGGGGCGGGTCATCGCAGCACCGCGCGTGGCGCGGCCGCCATCCGGGCCACGTCACGCAGCACGGCGTCCAGGCTGCCGGCGCCGGACCAGGCCACCACCGGTACGCCGATGTCGGCGAGGGCGGCGACCAGCTCCTCACGCTCGAGCCGCCACAGCCGCTGGGCAAGCCGAGCCGGCGGGCGGCGGGCGGGAGGGAGGGCATCGGGCGGCAGTGTGTCCACCGCCACCACGGACTGCCCCCGGTGGCGCAGGGCGGCGAGCAGCGTGCTGGCGCGCGGGTCCAGCAGCGGCGTCAACGCGATCACCAATGCCCGCGGCGGCAGCACGCCGGGACCGAGCAGCCGGGTCTGGGTCTCCACCCCGGCCGGGTCGACCCGGACGTCAAGCAGCCAGTCGTTGATCCGGGACAGCTGGGAGCGCCCGGTGGCCGCTCGCATGAACCGGAACCGGCCGCCGTAGTCGACCACTCCGACGCTGTCGCCCCGGCCGAGGTAGTGCTCGGCGATGCCGGCCGCTGCGCGCACGGTGACGTCGAGGCTGCTGGCCCGGCCGTCGATGCCGGTTGAGGTGCCGGCGTCGTGCAGTGAGTCGAGCAGCACCATGACGTCCGCGCTGCGCTCGGTCGCGGTGGTGGTGACGTGCAGCTCGCGGGTGCGCAGGGACACCCGCCAGTTCACCCGGCGGGGCCGGTCACCGCCGACGAAGGGGCGGATTCCGGCGAACTCCGCACCGTCCCCCGGCCGGCGGGACAGGTGCGACCCGGCGTGCGCCAGCGCTTGCGGGATGGCGCCCTCGGCCTCGAACGGCTCGCGGACCGGCAGCGCCCGAACCGGCAGCGCCGGCGCGCTCACCGGCTCGGCGGCCAGCAGCAGGTCGCCGCCGGTCGCGGTGACGAGGACGGGGCCGACGCTGCGCCGGCCCCAGCGGACCACCCGCACCCGCACCGGGATGGCGGCCTCCTCGCCGGCGCGGACCGCGATGACCCGCACCGGTGGCCCGTCCACCACCGCCACGGCGACCGGCTGGCCGACCACCACGGTGACCGCGTCCAGGTCGGCGTCCGCCGCCACCCGGACCGTGCCGCTGGTGACCAGCCCCTCGGGAAAGACGGTGGCGGACAGCTCCAGGCTGGCAGCGAGCCGTGGCGGCGTACGCCGGGACAGTCCGAGCGTGGCGCCCACCACGAACGGCACACCCATCGCGACCAGGTCGACCCGCCCGAGCAGCAGCCCGGTGAGCAGCAGCACCGCGCCCAGGACGACCGCCCTGGCGAGCGCTCGGGTCGGCAGCCAGCCGCCGCGGTAGACGCGCTGCTCGTCGCTGCTCCCCCGTCGCCGCCGCAGCGACGTCGCCCCCGGCAGGGTGCGCCCCCACAGCGCGGCCTCGGACTCCTGGCGGCTCAGTGCGGCCCGCCTCCCGCTTCGGCGTAGGAGGGCATGGCGCCGCTGGCCGGCACCGGTACGTCCTTGAGCACGGCGTCGACCACGTCCTCGGCCCGGACCCGGCGCAGCCACATCTCCGGCCGCAGGGTGAGGCGGTGGGACAGGGCGGGTACGGCGACCGCCTTGACGTCCTCGGGGGTGACGAAGTCGCGGCCGCGGAGCACCGCGAGGGCGCGGGAGCACAACAGCAGCGCGAGCGCACCCCGGGGTGAGGCGCCCACCAGCACCTGCGGATGGGTGCGCGTCGCGGCGGTGAGGTCGACCAGGTAGCGGCCGACACTCTCCTCGACCGTCACCGCCTCGACCGCGCGCTGCATCGCGAGCAGCCCCGGCCCGTCGACGACCGCGGTCAGCGTCTGCTCCTCCCGGCGGCGGGCCATCCGCCGGGTGAGCACCTCCCACTCCTCGTCGCGGTCGGGATAACCGAGGGAGACCCGGAGCAGGAACCGGTCCAGCTGGGCCTCGGGCAGCGGGTAGGTGCCCTCGTACTCGATCGGGTTGGCGGTGGCGAGCACGTGGAACGGCGGATCGAGCACGTACGTCGTGCCCTCGACGCTGACCTGCCGTTCCTGCATCGCCTCCAACAGCGCCGCCTGGGTCTTCGGCGGGGTGCGGTTGACCTCGTCGGCGAGCAGCAGGTTGGTGAAGATCGGACCCGGTCGGAAGTCGAACTGGGACGTGCGCTGGTCGTAGATGAACGACCCGGTGATGTCCGCGGGCAGGAGGTCGGGTGTGAACTGCACCCGCCGGAAGCCGATCCCGAGCGCCTGGGCGAACGAGCGGGCGATCAGGGTCTTCCCCAGGCCGGGGTAGTCCTCGAGCAGCACATGGCCGCCGGCCAGGATCCCGGCCAGCACCAGCTCCAGCGCCGACCGCTTGCCGACGACCGCCCGCTCGACGGTGTCGAGCACGCCGGTGCCGCGGCGGGCGACCTCGGCCACGCCGGCGTCGGCGTACCCGACCGCTTCGGTCAGATCGTCTCGAGGCGCCGTACCAGGTTCTCCATCTCCGCCGGACTCGGCGGCTTCCTCGTCGTCGCGGTCGCGTCGCGCCCAGTCTCCGGGGCTGGCAGAAGTTGCCACAGTTCCTCTCCGAGCAGGTGTCGGGCCGCCTCCGGCGAACGGTTGAGATCGACGCCGTGCCGGCGCCGGAGCCGGTCCTCGGCGATGCGCAGCAGCACCGGCGCAACACCGGCGTCGAAGTGGTGGGTCGCCCGGCCGCCCCAGGACAGCCGGTCCTCGATCCGGTCGATCCGCTCGAAGGGCCGGTCCGGAGGTGGTCCGCCGGGTGACTGCGAGGGCAGCGGCACCGGCGGCAGCGGTTCGCGCGCGGTCCGTACCAACCGCGACATGGCCACGGCCAGCACGCAGAGGCCGGCCAGCCCCGCCGGGCTGGCTCGGAGGCCGAGATACTTCACCAGCGCATGCAGGACGTAGGCCCAGCCCAGCCCCCACAGCACGACCCGCAGCACCACCCGGACCTGGCCGACGGTTCGCGCCGGCCGCGGGCGATCCGGTGCGCCGCCGCTCACCCGGGCACCGCGGTGAGGTCCCGGCGTACGTCGTCCAGGGCGGCGCGAGCCGACCCGCGGACACCCTCGTCGAGCTCGTGGCGAGAGTAGCGGGCTTCCCGGTAGAGGGCGCTCAGCCGCTGTAGCCCGGCCGGCCGCACCCGGTGCTCGGCGAGCACTCGGGTGACCAGGTCAGCGGGCGTCTCGGCTCGGCGGCGCGGCGTACCGGCCTCGGCCACCGCGCGCTCGAGGCGCAACCAGCATGCAATGACCGCCCGGCGGGGGTCGCCGGTCTCGTCGAGATCTTCCAGGCCGGCCGCCACCTCGCCGCGCAACCTGGCGCGCAGCTCGTCGGCGGCGGCGTCGGCGCCGTCCGGCGTGGCGGCCGTCCCGTCGTCACGCCGGCGGCGGGAGATCCCGGTCGGCCGACCGAAGAACGCCCGCAGGGCGAGCAGCAGCCCCACCAGCAGCAGGAGAAGGACCAGGACGCTGCCGACGGCCACCACCCAGAGCAGGCCGCCGGCGCCGGGCAGGTTGAAGTCGCCGATGCCGCCGGTCGGTGACTTCCTGGAGCGGATCGACCCGACGCGGAGCTTGATCTCCGACAGCGGTTGTGCGGTCGCCGACAGCGGCGTCCCGCTGCGGGCGGCGACCGCCACGACCAGCAACACCGCGCAAACGGCAGCGGCCGGCAGCGCCGCGGCCAGCCGGCGCGGGCGGCGGTCAGCCATCGGCGTACGCGACGGCGCGGGCGAACACGTCGTCGAGCATGACCTCCGTGAGCTTGCCCGTGAAGGTGTTCTGCTGACTCGGGTGGTAACAACCCAGCAACAGTGTCGCGCCCAGCGCCACCTCGACCCGGTGCCCAAACGCCGGACGAGGCCGCGGCACCGGCAGGCCGAGCGCCGCCAGCGCCGGCCAGAGCGCAGTCCAGGCGAAGCCGCCGAGGGCGACCACGACGCGCAGCGTCGGAGCGAGCAGGGCCAGCTCGCCCTCCAGCCAGAGGCGGCAGGTGTCGCGCTCCACCGGCGTGGGTGCGTTGGCGGGCGGCGCGCACCGGACCGCGGCCAGCATCCGGGTGCCGAGCAGGCGCTGGCCGTCGTCGGCGGTCGCGCTGGTCGGCAGCGCCGCCAGCCCGGCCCGGTGCAGCGCTGCGAAGAGCCAGTCGCCGCTGCGATCGCCGGTGAAGATCCGCCCGGTCCGGTTGCCCCCATGGGCTGCGGGCGCCAGCCCCACCACGGCGATGGAGGCGTCCGCCGGGCCCCAGCCCGGGATCGGCCGGCCCCAGTACGTCTCGCCGGCGTACGCCGCGCGCCGCTCACTCGCCACCCGTTCCCGCCATGCCACCAGCCGCGGGCAGGCCCGGCACACCGAGACCCGAGCGGTCAGCTCGTCCAGGCTCGTGCCGCCGCGGAGTCGGCGGACCTCCTCGGCGGTCCTCGCCACCGGCGTGCCGGGACCCGCCAGGTCACCCGGCCAGCCGGAGCCGGGCGGCACGCAGGTCACGTCAGGTGACGTCGCGTCGCCGGAGCAACAGTCCCCACAGCGCGACCAGGGCCGCCGTACCGAGGGAGAGCACGATCGCCGCCCGCGACGCGTGCAGGATGAACGGTTTCACCTCGACGGGTGGTCCGAAGGACGAGCCGGAGAAGCGCTGCGGCGGGAGGATCTCGATCTTCCCGTTGACCAGGGCTGCTGCGTTGCTGCTCAGCAGCCAGCGCGCCCAGCCGGGGCGCAGGTTACGGCTCAGGGTCTCGAACACCACCAGGTAGCCGGCCACCGCGCCGAGGGCGCCCGCGGTCGAACGCAGGATGCCGGCCGTCGACGCCGCCGCCACCGTCAGCAGGCCGACCAGCCCGACACCCCGGGCGCCCCGACCGAGCAGGTCCCGCACGACGTTCGATGTCGTCCCCGCCAGCGTCCCCCTGGTGCCGGCGATCGCCCAGTAGACGAGCAGCTGGACGGCGACCGCGGCCGCCGCGATGGTGACGACGAGGGCGGCCAGGGCGAGCAGCTTGGCAGCCAGCACCCGCAGCCGGCGCGGCTCCCAGGTCAGCAGGCCGGCGAAGGTTCCGGCCGACCACTCGGCCCCGATAGCGCTGGCTCCCAGGACGACGCCCAGCATGGCGACGCCGACGATGGCGCCGTTCACCGGGCCGGAGGCCGACCGGGCGAAGTCGAAGCGCGGGTCGACGTAGAAGGCCTCGGCGGGCGGGGCGCCGCCGCCCAGTTCGGCACAGTTGACCTCGGGTGGGATCCGGCCGGCGGCCTTCTCGGCCTCGCAGGCCTTGCGCCGCTCCACGTCCTGGGCCGCGAACTGTGTCACCTGCCGCTCCGCCTTCGCCCGAGCGCCCGCCAGGTCGCGGTTGGAGCGGAGGGCGGTTGTCACCGCGCCGAAGGCGATTCCCGCGATCAGCGCCACCCCCAGCGCCAGGAGCAGCCGGCGCGCGAGCAGCCGGCGGACCTCCACCGCGACCAGGCGACTCACGGGGTGGCCGGTTCGGTCAGCTCGAGGAACACGTCCTCGAGGTCCGCAGCTTCCGGCCGCAGCTCCCGCAGCCACAGCCCCGACTGCCCCAACAGCCTGGTGACCTCCGCGGCGTCTCCGACCGGGCCGACCAGCAGGAACTCGGGCGACTCAGTCACCGCCAGGCCGGCCCGGCGCAGCGCCGCGGCGGCGGCCGACGCGTCGTCGACCCGGACGCGGAGCCGGGCGGCGTTGGCACTGCCGGCCAGCACATCGCGGACCGAGCCGGACCGCACCGTACGGCCGCGCGCCACGATGGTGACCGCGTCGCAGACCTGCTGGACCTCGGAGAGCAGGTGGGACGAGAGCAGCACGGTGACGCCGCTGCCGCCGAGCTCGCGCAGCAGACCGCGCACCTCTCGGATGCCGGCGGGGTCCAGGCCGTTGGTCGGCTCGTCCAGGACCAGCAGCTGCGGCTTCTTCAGCAGCGCCGCGGCGATGCCGAGCCGCTGCTTCATGCCGAGTGAGTAGGCCCGCACCCGGTCCCCGGCGCGGGCGGAGAGGCCGACCTGGTCGAGCACCTCGTCGACCCGGCCGGCCGGCAGCCCGGCCACTCCAGCCAGCAGCGACAGGTTGCGCCGGCCGCTGAAGGCCGGGAAGAACTGCGGGGCCTCGATCAGCGCACCGACCGAGCCCGTCGCCCCGGCCAGCTGGCCGGGAACCTCGCGTCCGAGCAGCCGCACCGAGCCGGCATCCGCACGCACCAGTCCGAGCAGCACCCGCAGGGTCGTGGTCTTGCCCGAGCCGTTGGGACCGAGAAAGCCGTGGACGCCGCCGGAGCCTACGAGCAGGTCGAGCCCGTCCAGGGCCGGTCGCCGGTCTCCCGCCGGCAGCCCGAACCTGCTCCGGCCGCGGTAGGCCTTGCGGAGGCCGGCGACCTCGACGACCGGCAAGGCCTCGGCGAGCACGGTGCTCAAGCCGTCAGCCGTTCCCGCAGGAACTGGACGGTCCGCGACCAGGCCTGCTGGGCCGCCTCCGGGTTGTGGACCTCGGGGCGGGTGTCGTTGAAGAAGGCGTGGTCGGTGCCGGGATAGTCGTAGAGGGTCACCTCGCCGCCGGCCGCCTCGATGTCGGTCCTGGCCTGCTGCACGCCGGTGCCCTGCGACCCGCCCTCGTGCTCGTCGGTGTGGATCACCGCCGCCTTGCCGGCGTAGCGGTCCCAGGTCGGGCTCATCTTCTCCCAGGGCATCGCGGGATAGAACCCGACCGCAGCCCGTACGTCGTCCGACAGCGTCGCCGCCCACAGCGCCAGGCTGCCCCCCATGCAGAACCCGACGGTGCCGATGCCGTCTCCGGCCACCTCGTCGCGGGCAGCCAGATAGCCGGCTGCGCCGGCGATGTCGCGGGCGGCCCGGTCCATGGCCAGGCCCATCAGCAGCCGCATCGCCTCGTCCGGCTCGGTGGTCTTGGTGCCGTGGAAGAGGTCCGGCGCCAGCGTCACGAAACCCTCGGCGGCGAGCCGGTGGGCGACGTCCCGGATGTGCGGCACCAGGCCCCACCACTCCTGGATCAGTACGACGCCCGGCCCGGATCCGGACTCCGGCACCGCGAGGTAACCCTCGGCGAAGTCGCCGTTGCTGGGGTAGCTGACCATCTCGCCCATGTGCTGGCCTCCTCGCGTCTCGGGCCGGTCACTCTCCCACGCGCCACCGGGGCGGTGGGGGGCGCGTCTCGTCACCCTCCCGGCGCCTCGCACCGCCAGCCGCGCCGCGCCCCCTCGATCAGGGCTTGACGCCCACGAACAGTCCTCGGCCCATCAGCCCGTCGGCCTCGTGGCAGGCGTCCAGGCCGGCCGCACGGAGGGCGGCGAGGTACTCCTCCGGGGTGTACATCGCCAGGTCGTGGTGCTCCACGTAGTGGTCCACCGTCCCCTGCCGGTCGACGAAGTGATGCATCGTCAGCTTGGAGAGATGGCCGTCGAGCTCGGAGCGGGTGATGCGGGCCACCGTCAGGCCGGGCTGCTCGACGAAATCGGTGCTGACCCTGCCCGGCTCGAAGATCGCGTCGTACACCGACGCCGAACGCTCATAGCCCATCGGCTGCAGACCTCCTGGCGGGCGGTGCGGTGTCCTGACGCGAGCTACGGCACACCATCGAACGCCGTTGGGCAACCCACGGCATCGCATTTCCGGTGCCGGCGCCGGAAGATCTCGGTCACCAAGCCGCAAGCCGCACAGTCCGGAGGACGGCGAAGCCGCCGGGGTCGGGGTGAGGGACGGTCGGCGGCCAAGATCCGTTATCGCGGCCGGTAGGTCAGGATCTCCCCGGGTTGACAGTCCAGTGCCTCGCAGAGGCGGGTGAGGGTGCTGAACCGGACTGCTCGGGCCCTCCCGTTCTTGAGGATGGAGAGGTTCACGATCGACACGTCGACTCGGGCGGCCAGTTCGGTCAGCGTCATGCCGCGCCGCCTCAGAAGCTGGTCGAGGCGGATCTCGATGGCGTGCGGCTCCAGGTGTGAGTGATCCGGGGCCGGCGGCGTCACACCATTCCTTCCAGGTCTTCTCTCATCGTGGCGCCGACTGCCATCACACGGGCGAAAGTGATCACGCCGATCCCGGCGAGGAGCACGGAGAGGGAGGTGTGCCACGTGCTGAGCCCCGTGGCCCACCCCGCGCGTGGAAGCTGGGCTGCGAAGACGCCGCCGCGCATGATCGCCTCCAGGGTCGCCGCGGCCAGATCACCGACCAGGACGTACCAGCCGAGTGACCGGACCCGCCGGACGGTCTCGGAACTGTAGATCCCGTGCGTCTGCGCTGCCCTCACGAGACGGTGCACCAGGAGGAGGAATCCGAGGAACAGCAGGAACGAGGGCAGTGTGGTGAATGTGCCGACTAGACGCAGTCCGACGCTGGGATGCTGATCGCAGAGCATGACCTGACCGGCGAAGACTCTGCTCGTCGCGGACAACCCGCGGACCGTCGCGTCGGTCTGAGCACCGAAGAGGCCCACCGGCCCGGTGGCGCACACCTCCCGCTCGCCGAAGCCGAACAACGACCCGGACCCGAACACGGTCGTCAGAGTGATCAGGGTCAGAAGAGCGCCGGTCAGCCCGCTGAGTACGCCGACGGTCGAAGCGATCGGCTCCAGCGGGTCACGCGGCCTGCTTATCCGAGTCATTCGCTCCGCCTCCGTCTCGACCGGTCGTTATCGAGAATCGTAAACAACGACAGTCGTTAAGACAAGGCTGACTGGGGGAACGGCACGGCGTCCGGCCCCGCCTCCTGAGCGAGCGATCAGGATTGCTCGTGTGCTGCTGCCGATCGCTTCCGCTATGACTGGCGGTCGATGAACTCATGCATCCCCGGCACGGTGAACGCAAGGAGGCCGCGTTCCGGGGCGTACACCAGACCCTTCTTGATCAACTCGTTGCGTGCGACCGAGAGGTCGGAGGTCCGGGGCTTGCCCATGCTCTTGGCGATGTCGGCGACCGTCGCCGGACCTTCCCCGCCGATGCTTGCCAAAGCGCGCAACAGGTCCCGCTGCGCGGGAGTCGCCCGCTCCCACCGAGACCTGTATAGCCCGTCATCGACCTCCCGGCGTGCCTCGCCCAGGCCCACCTCGACGTCGGCAAGGTCAATGGGGCTCGTGCGGGCGTTGTCCCACACATGCTTGCCAATGGACTGCAGGAAGTACGGGTAGCCATGTGCGGTAGCGATCGCTGCCGCGACCCCGTCGGGGGCCCAATCCACCCCGCGGTCCCGTGCCGGCACGATGAGGGCGTCCCGGGATGCCTGCTCGCTCAGTAGCCCGATGGGTCGGTAGTCGTACAGCCGTTCGGCATAGCTCGTTGCCTCCGCCAGCTGGGCCGGCAGTGATGGCAAGCCAGCACCGACGAAGGTCAGCGGGAGTGGGCTGTCGGCCTGGCCGAGGTGGTGAACGGCCGTATTGATGGCGGTGAGCTCGTCCGACGTGGCCTCCTGGAGCTCGTCCACGAGAATGAGGACGCCGACTCCAAGGTCCCGGGCGGTCTCTCCCAGTACCTCGTAGATCGCTGCAAGGTCATCGGCGTACCTCCCCGAGTCGGCGATGCCATGGATGGGATCCACCTCCAGCCCGAGTGAGACGGCGCCAGCAGGGTCCACCTTGAAGCTGAAGGCCTTGCAGACGCCCAGCAGGCGCTGGAGCCTCGACTCCGGATGGCGGCCGGTCGCGGTCCGCATCGCCCGGACCAGTTCGCGGCTCAAAGCCACCGACAGAGAGGCAGATGCACCCGCCTCAACCTTGGCCGTGATCCAACCCCGGCCGCTTACCTGACCCAGGAGCTCATTGAGCAGCACAGTCTTGCCGACGCCACGCAACCCGTTCAGCACCCAGCTTCGGTCACCTTCACCAAAGTCCTCCGCGCGGCGACGAACGACGTCGAAAGCTTTCAGCAGCGGCTCCCGCCCGGCTAGGAGCGGAGGTCGCCGTCCAGCGCCCGGGCGGTACGGGTTCGTGACGGGATCCATCATCACAAAATATCAGAGCGTGTAAGCGCTTCTCTTATACGCCTTTACAGGTCTATATAGACACTCGCAGCGTCTTCGGAACCATCGATCATGCTCAGCGCGATGCCGTCGAGAATGTCGACCTCGCTGACCACCATGTCCGCGAAGCCCAGCCGATCCATGACGGTCGCCAGGATCAGCGCGCCGGCGCCGATGACGTCGACCCGGCCGGGATGCATCACCGGCAGCGCCGCCCGCTCGCCGTGCCCCATCGCCAGCAGCCGGTCGGTCACCTCGCGCACCG
>JBPCOX010000040.1:0-6125 GCA_050999825.1 Mycobacteriales bacterium | reverse complement strand
GCCAGCCGCGGAGCATCCCGTCGAGGTCCGCCATGTGCGAGGTCTGGCTGACGTGGGCGCGAAGGGCCGCGAGCTTGCGGTCGTAGGTGTCGGTGATGTCGACGAAGTGGTCGGCCAGCTCGACGCCGGACATCCACAGCTCGGCGACCGTGTGCGCCTCCAGCCCTTCGTCCGCCAGTAGCTCGGGATGCGCGAAGGGGTTGCGCGCGTCCGGATAGACGGCACACATGGTCGCCTCGCCGGCGGCCAGATGGTCGGGGTGGCTGGGGTAGATGCGGGCGTAGTTGCGTTCCGGGCTCTGGCTGAGCACCCGCTGGGGACGAACCTGGCGGATCACCCGGCTGATGTCGCGCCGCAGCTCGTGGGTCACATAGAGCCGGCCGTCCGGGTAGCCGAGGAAGGTGAGGTCGGTCACGCCGATCTCGGCCGCGGCGGTCCGCTGTTCGGCTTGGCGGATGCCGGCGATCTCGCTGCGCGGCACGTCCGGGTCGAAGCCGCCCGCGTCGCCGTTCGTGATGAGGCAGTACGAGACCGCGATGCCGGCCTTCGTCCAGCTGGCCACCGTGCCGGCAGCGCCGAAGTCGATGTCGTCCGGGTGGGCGGCGACCACCAGCACGCGTTCCATCTCCTCGTCGGGCAGCACCCACCGACCCCTCTCGTCCTCCGGAACGGCCGGCCCGCTCCTAGACTCGGGCCGCGATGTCGAGTCTCCACGACGAGCTCCCGGTGACCGAAGCAGCCCCCCCACGGGTGCGGCTGGCGGTCGACCCGGCGACCCTGCTCGAGGGCCTGAATCCCCAGCAACGGGCCGCCGTGCTGCACGAGGGTGGGCCGCTGCTGGTCGTCGCGGGCGCCGGCTCGGGCAAGACCCGGGTGCTCACCCATCGGATCGCCCACGTGCTCGGTACGCGGGGCGCTTCGCCCGGCGAGGTTCTCGCCATCACCTTCACCAACAAGGCCGCCGGCGAGATGAAGGAGCGGGTGGCCGCGCTCGTTGGACCGCGGGCCAAGGCGATGTGGATCTCCACCTTCCACTCCGCGTGCGTGCGGATCCTGCGTGCCGAGGCGAAGAAGCTTGGGCTGTCCAGCACCTTCTCCATCTACGACGCGGGCGACTCCCAACGGCTGATGACCATGGTGAGCCGCGACCTCGACCTCGACCCCAAGCGGTTCCCGGCCAGGTCGCTGGCCACCCAGGTCAGCACGCTGAAGAACGAGCTGGTCGACCACGAGAGCTTCGCCGGCCGCGCCAACGGCGTACTCGAGCAGACCCTTGCGGCGGCCTACGCCCTCTACCAGCGGCGGCTGCGCGAGGCCAACGCGCTGGACTTCGACGACCTGATCGCCACCACGGTGAGCCTGCTGCAGGTCCTTCCCGAGGTCGCCGAGCACTACCGGCGCCGGTTCCGCCACGTGCTGGTCGACGAGTACCAGGACACCAACCACGCGCAGTACGTGCTGGTGCGCGAGCTCGTCGGGCGGCCCGATGCCCAGCCGAGCCCGGCGGAGCTCTGCGTCGTGGGCGACGCCGACCAGTCGATCTACGCCTTCCGCGGCGCGTCGATCCGCAACATCATGGCGTTCGAGGCCGACTACCCCGACGCGACCGTGATCCTGCTCGAGCAGAACTACCGCTCGACGCAGAACATCCTCTCCGCCGCGAACGCGGTGATCGCCCGCAATACCGGCCGCAAGGCCAAGAACCTGTGGTCCGACGCCGGTGCCGGCGCGAAGATCACGGCGTACGTCGCCGACAACGAGCACGACGAGGCCGCCTTCGTGTCCGGCGAGGTAGACCGGCTGACCGACTCGGAGAGCTGTGCGCCGGGAGACGTGGCGGTCTTCTACCGCACCAACGCCCAGAGCCGGGTGTTCGAGGAGGTCTTCATCCGGGTCGGCCTGCCGTACAAGGTGGTCGGCGGGGTGCGGTTCTACGAGCGACGCGAGGTCCGCGACCTGCTCGCCTACCTGCGGGTGCTGGCCAACCCGACCGACACCGTTTCGCTGCGGCGGATCCTCAACACCCCCCGGCGCGGCATCGGCGAGCGCGCGCAGGCCTGCCTCGAGGCGCTGGCCTCGCGGGAGCGGATCCCGTTCTCGGCGGCACTGGCCCGCTGCGACGAGGCGCCAGGGATCGCCACCCGCTCCGGTAAGGCCGTCTCGGAGTTCGCGACCATGCTCGACGAGGTGCGCGCCGAGGTCGACGCCGGCGCCCACCCGGCGGCGGTGCTCGAGCGAATTCTCGGTCGCACCGGCTACCTGGCCGAGCTGCAGGCCAGTCTGGACCCCCAGGACGAGGGCAGGGTCGAGAACCTGCAGGAGCTGGTCGCGGTGGCGCGGGAGTTCGAGGAGCGGGTGCCTGACGGCACCGTCGCGGACTTCCTCGAGCAGGTGGCACTGGTCGCTGACGCCGATGAGATTCCGGACGCCGATGGCGGTGGCGGCGTGGTCACGCTGATGACGCTGCACACGGCCAAGGGACTCGAGTTCCCAGTCGTCTTCCTCACCGGGCTGGAGGACGGTGTGTTCCCGCACCTGCGCTCGCTGGGTGACATCGCCGAGCTGGAGGAGGAGCGCCGGCTGGCCTACGTCGGGATCACCAGGGCCCGCTCCCGGCTGTACCTGTCTCGAGCGGTGGTCCGCAGCTCCTGGGGCGCGCCGTCGTACAACCCGCCGTCGCGCTTCCTCGAGGAGATCCCCGAGGAGCTGCTCGACTGGCGGCGGATCGAGACGGTACGTAGCGAGCCGGCGCAGGCGGCGGCGGCCCGGTCGCTCTCGGTCGCCGGCCGGCGCGCCGCCGGACCGGGACTGCGACCGGTGATCTCCCTGTCCCCGGGTGATCGGGTCAACCACGACACGTTCGGGATGGGAGTCGTCGCTACGACGGCCGGGCGCGGTGACCACGCGGAAGCCTCGATCGACTTCGGTGCAGAGGTAGGGACCAAGAGACTGTTGCTGCGCTATGCACCGGTCGAGAAGCTCTAGTCACAGTACGTAGTCGCAACATTACGGAACGCGCACTACCCTAATGGGCTATGTATCCATCGCGGTGGCCGGGGGATACTGAGAGCTCCCCCGGACTTTCTGAAAAGGTGCTATTCACATGACTCTTTCCCGCAAGGGCTACCTGACCGCCGTGGCGGTGGTCGGGCTGCTCGGCCCGTTCGCCGGATCAGCGGCGGCCGCCCTCCCGCTGAACCAGGCGTGCGCCCCTGGTCCGGCCACCGGCCCCGGCGGCGTGAACAGCAAGCAGCCCGGCTGCACCACCCGCGTCAGCATGGGCCCTGGCAACGTCGAGCCCGACGGGACGAGCCAGCGGCCGCGCATCAGCGAGGACGGCAACTGGGTGGTCTTCCAAAGTGGCGCCGACAACCTGGCAACGGACTACCAGGCCGGCCACGGCACCGACGCCTATATCGTCAACAAGGTCGACCCGGCAGCCACCATCGAGATGCTCGACCGTGCCGCCAGCGGCGGAATGCCGAACAACGCCGCCACCTTCGTGGACGTGACCGGCTCGGGTGCGTACGCCGTCTTCTACTCGAAGGCGACGAACCTGGTCGGCGGCCGGACGACGCGGTCGGGGAGCATCTTCCTGCGTGACGTGATGGCCAACCGGACCCTCGAGGTCTCGATCTCTTCCACCGGGGGCAGCACCAACGGCTACAGCAACCGGCCGACGATCAGCGGCTACGCCGACGCCAACGGCAAGTACTACATCGCGTACAACTCCAAGGGCACCAACCTGGTGGCCGGTGCCACCGGTGCCGACGATGTCTACGTCACCCAGTTCGACCCCGCCACCTTCACGGTGAGCCGGCCGAAGCTCGTCAGCCACAGCCTCAGCGGCGTCGGATCCAACGGCCAGAACGAGCATGCCGAGATCAGCTCCGACGGCACCCACATCGCCTGGCAGAGCCAGGCCACGAATCTCTCGACCGCTGACGGCGACACGATCGCGGACATCTACGAGTCGGCGAACCCGTTCCTGACCCCTGGCTCCGACCCGGAGCTGGTCAGCGTCAGCAGCAGCGGCGCCAAGGGCCGTTCCCCGAGCACCCGGCCGGCCGTCAACGGCAACGGTGACGAGGTGGGCTTCGAGTCGACTGCCACGAACCTGGTGGCGGGTGACACCAACGCCACTCAGGACACCTTCGTCCGCGGCACCCGCGCCGGCGCCTTCGTTGGCAACGGCAACACGATTCGGGTGAGCGTGGACTACAACGGCAACCAGCTGATCGGCAACAGCCAGCGGGTCAACCTCAACGGCCGAGGTGACAAGGTCGGCTTCGCCGCCAACGGACGCACCGTGGTCAAGGGCGACCTCAACGGCCAGCGCGACGTCTTCCTGCGCGACCTCGGGACCGGCGTCAACTACCTCATCGACGTGTGCAAGACCGGTGGCTTCGGCGGCGGCAACACCCCGTGCACCGGTACCGCCGTGGCCTCGACGAGTTCTGGCCCGGTCGCGCCGATGGCCCGAGCCGGTGCGGAGGACCTGTCCAGCCGGTCGTTCCTCGACTACGCCGGCGACAGCGTCGCGTTCCTCTCCGGGATGAGTGACCTCGTCCCGAACGACACCAACTCAGCGGTCTCCCTCGACGACATCTTCGTGCGGGACTTCGCCTTCACCCCCTGAGCCCGGAACAGCTCGAGAGCCCCCAGCCGGAGCCCGGCCGGGGGCTCTCGGCTTTCCCAGCCTCCTACGGCGGCTGATCGCACTACGCTCCAACACCAGCACCCGTCTCCTGGAGGAACGACCATGACCACGGCGGCCCCGATCCGCGTCGTCGTGGCCAAGCACGGCCTGGACGGGCACGACCGCGGGGCCAAGGTGGTGGCTCGCGCGCTGCGTGATGCCGGCATGGAGGTGATCTACACGGGGCTGCACCAGACCCCGGAGCAGATCGTGGAGACCGCCATCCAGGAGGACGCCGACTGCGTCGGCCTTTCGGTGCTCTCCGGCGCCCACATGACGCTGTTCGCGCGCGTGCTCGCCCTCCTTCGCGAGCGGGGCGCGGCGGACATCGTCGTCTTCGGCGGGGGGATCATCCCCGTTGCCGACCTACCTGAGCTGGCCCGGCTGGGAGTGGCGAAGATATTCACTCCGGGCGCGACGACGCACGACATTGTGGCGTGGGTTCGTAGCGCGATGCAGGCGGCTGCCACCTCCTGAACGCCGCCGCGCCGGCTGTCGGACCCCGAACCGGTCGGCAGCCGGACTCGAATACTGGATAACCCACCCGGATGTCGGTCACTACGCGTGACCAACCTGTGACGTCCTGTGCAATCCGCTCCGCCGCGGCGACCGAATGCTTCTGTGACCAGCGATACGTGCTGGACCACAGAGACAGATGGGAACACCGTGAAGCGGATCACGACTCGGGTGCCGCTGGCCATTGCGGCTACCGCGGCTCTCGCCCTGGGTGCGGCCGGCTGTGGGGGCTCGTCGGACGAGAAACCCGCAGCGCAGACCCAGTCACGCAACCCGGCCGACAACACGCCGGTGGCGTCGCTGACAAGCCTGAGCGGTGTCGACACGGCCGTCGCGGTGGAGCCCTCGACGCTCGCGGCGCTGACCAGTCTCGGCGTCGCGCCGGCCCCCACCGGCACCGGCAAGCTGACCATGACCTACGGCCCGACGCTGTCCTTCCCGATCACGGGTGGCAACGTGAAGGTCTACGACCAGGCCAAGGTGTCGCCGTACGTGACCGGTGAGGTTATGCATCAGGGCAGCGGCCTGTCGTTCACCAAGGGCGCGACCAAGCTCGAGGTAAGCGACTTCGTCGTCGACCCGGGCACGTCGATGCTGACGGCGACCGTGGCCGGTCAGCCCGGCTTCCCGCTGTTCTTCCTGGACGGCAGCGGCCTGAAGATCACCAAGGACTCCGCCGGCAACTCCAAGCTGGACGGCACCAAGGTGGAGCTGACCGCCGAGGCGGCCGACGCGCTGAACAAGACCTTCAAGGTCACCGCCTTCAAGTCGCGCATGATGATCGGTATCGCCCATATCACCGCTCACTGACCCGGAGCGGACGTGGGGGGGGGGGGGGGGGGGGGGCAGGCGTCGACAAGAGCGGGCCTGCGTTAGGGGGTCGGGCCTGCGCGGCGAGAGGAGGGGCCGC
>JBPCOX010000305.1:0-5747 GCA_050999825.1 Mycobacteriales bacterium | reverse complement strand
CTGGGTCGGCTCCGTCACCCCGGTGCTCGCGATCGACGACCCGCGCGGCTGCGACTACTCCAGCCTGCTCACGATCACCAGCGAGGCGAAGGCAGCCGCCTCGGCCGCCGGCTACCCCACGGCGAGCTATGACCATTTCATGGTGGACCTGCCCGACAACACCTACTGCGGATTCGGTGGGGTGGGCGAGGTCTCGGGGGCCAACACGTGGGTCAACGACGCGTTGACCGGTCTGGGGCTGGGCTGGAACGTCGAAGTCGCGGTCCACGAGCTCGGGCACAACCTCGGCCTGTCCCACTCCCACGGACTCGAGTGCGGCAACGTGTCGGAGTCCCTCGCCTGCTGGCAGTCCCGGACCTCCGAGGAGGAGTACGGCAACTCCTACGACGCGATGGGCAACAACTGGCTGGGCAACGGCCCGGGTGGTGGTCCGGCGGAGTTCTCCGCCCGCCAGCGGCAGCAGCTCGGCTGGCTGAACAACGTCCGCATCGTCGCGTCCTCGGGCGACTACACCCTCTCGCCGCTGGAGCTCGCCACCGCGGCCAGCCCGCAGGCGCTCACCATAAGAACCGCGAACCACGAGTACACGGTCGAATATCGTCAGCCGGTAGGGCACGACTGGTGGTTCCCGCCGTCGGGCACCGACGGCGTGCAGATCAATGCTCGCAACGACTTGCCGGGCGGCGATGCCGGGCCCCTGCAGATCGACACGACGGCCAGCTCGGACACCTCGGACTACTACGCCGACTGGCGAGACGCGACCCTGACCACTGGACGAAGCTTCAGCGATGCGGACCGCACGCTCGCAGTGTCGGTGGTCAGCCGGTCGCCCACCGCAGCCGTCGTGCACGTCGTCCTGACACCGCTCCCCGGCTCGAGCTACCACGCCGTGACGCCGTCCCGGATCCTCGACACCCGGCGCGGCCTCGGCGCGGTCGGCCCGATCCCGGCCGGCCGCTCGGCCACCCTGCAGGTGGTCGGCGCGGCCGGATCCCCGGTGCCCAGCGGAGCGGACGGGGTGACGCTGAACGTCACCGCCACCGCCGCGAGTGCCGCGGGCTACCTGTCGGTGGCACCCGCGCTGGCCACCGGCACCTCCAACCTGAACTTCGCCGCCGACGCGACGGTCGCCAACCTGGTGGTCAGCAGGCTCAGCCCGACGGGCAGCGTCACGATCTACAACGGCGGCGGGAGCAGCGTCGCGGTCATCGCCGACGTGCAGGGCTACTCCACCGGTGACGCGACCGGCTCGGGTCTCCGGCGCAGGTAGATGGCTCCCCCCTCAGCGACGGCAGATGCGAGCGTCGCGACGGGTCGATGCCACATCTTGGTTCGTACCTGCTTCTCGACGCCGAACGCCGCCGCGAGAGACCGGGCGTTGTGGAGAAGCGGTTCCCCCAGGGGGCCTCTTGCCAGGCTCGCCACGCATTCCAGCTGCCCATCGCAAACCTCAGCCCGCGTGTCGCGCTCCGAGGCCCGGCGGTCGAAGTGGTCGACGGCAGGGGATTGCCCTGTCCGTGCGGCTGGTTTTCCGGACTCACCCCCACCAGAAGCCGGCGGCGATCACGGCGTACAGCACGATCAGCGCAGCACCCTCGAGCCAGGTCGACTCGCCGTCGAAGACGACAAGTACAGCTACCAGCGCCGCCAGGGCCAGCCCAACGACGAGCAACGGCGGCAGCACCAGCGTGAAGGCGGCTCCGCCGACAAGTGGCGAAACCAGGACGACCACCGGCGCCAGCACCAGCGCGATCTGCAGCGGGCTCTGCAGGATCACCGACAGGGCGTAGTCCGACTGGTTCTTGGCGGCGAGCTGGATACCGACGACGTTCTCCACGGCATTTCCGGCGATGGCGACGAGCACGAGGCCGGCGAACGCCTGGCTGATGCCCAGCGCCGAGATGGCGGGCTCCAGCGCATGCACGAACCACTCCGACACGAACGCCGCACCCAAGGCGGCGATGGCCAGTACGCCGAGAGCCACCGGCAACGGCCACAAGCCGCCATGTTGCTGGGGTACCGGTCGCTCCGTGGCCCGGGTGCCGTCCTTGTCACCACGGGCGAACGCCGCGGGCAGCGAGAGAACGAACAGACCCAGCAGCAGCACGGACACGATCCGCGACAGCTGCAGCTCGTGACCCGCTGCCGGCGTATGCAGAGCGGCGGTCAGGGAGGGGATGATCAGTGCGGCAACTGCGAGGACGAGCAGCAGGCTGATGATCCGCGCGCGCTCGGCGGCGAACCGCTGGGTGCCGTGCCGGAGTCCGCCGAAGACAAAGGCGAGCCCGAGGACCAGCAGGACGTTGGCGAGGATCGATCCGACTATGGCGCCCTGGACCACGCCGACCAGCCCGGCCCGCAGCGCGAAGACGACGACGAAGAGTTCGGGCAGGTTTCCCAGGGCGCTCTGGACGACGCCGGTGGCACCGGCCCCCAGCCGGTCACCGAGTGCGTCGACCCCCCGGCCGACCAGGCTCGCGAGCAGCGCCAGCGCCACGGCGGTGACGACGAAGGGAAGCACCCTGCCCGCGCCGACGTAGCGCAGGATGCCGGCCGCGACAGCGGCGGCCGTACATGCGGCGAAGAGAGCGACGTCGCGCGCGCTGAACATCGACGGCGCAGCAGTCGACGTGCGGAAGGTACTCAGGAGGCGCCTTCGCCAGGGCCGCCCGAGCGCGAGGCCGGGCCAGAGCTGTCCTGATAGGCAAGTGCGTCGGACTCGCCGGCCAGTCCCGCATCCGGTGAGCGAGGCCCAGCGTCGTCCTCCTCGAGCGCGCCGGCGTCGAGGATCGACTGCCCCTCGTCGAGACCACCGGCGGGAGCGGTGGGACCGGCAGGATCGGACGGGCTCGGGTTGGTCACCTCGGTCATGGGCCGGGCAGTACCCGACGCGGCTCCGGGCAACCGACCGGGCTGGAAGGCGGGTGGCGCAGTGCAAGGTGACGGGGACGGGTGGGTGTTGTGCGGCCAGGGCCACCGGCACTGGGGTCGCCACGGCGCGGCCGGACTGCTGGTTCGCTACACCGACGACGGGAAGCGCTGGGTGCTGATGCAGCTGCGCGCCGACTGGAGCCACCACGGCGGCACGTGGGGACTTCCGGGTGGCGCGCGGGACAGTCATGAGACGTCCCAGCAGACCGCCCTGCGGGAGGCCGCCGAGGAGGCTGGGCTCGACCACTCCCTCGTCCAGGTCCGCGCCACGTACCGTGACGATCACGGCGGCTGGGTGTTCGACACGGTAATCGCGAGCTGCGAGCAACGACTGGGTGTGCGCCCAAGCGGCGGCGAGAGTGCGGACGTGCGCTGGGTGCCGGAGCTGGAGGTTCCAGCGCTGCCGCTGCATCCCGGCCTCGCCGCGACCTGGCCCCGGCTCCCCCGCTCGTGAAAGCGCTGGGTCGTCGACCGTCGACCGTCGACGGTCCCGGCCGACTCGGCGACCTCTCGAGCCCGCGGGGAGCGCAGCCCAAGCTGCAGCCACACCGCCCTGGCGCCGATCCGTACGCCTGGTCAGCGATGCCAGCCGCCGCCGCGGAGGGCCGGAAGATGTTGACCAGCTCCTCCGGCTCCGGGATGTCACCGAGGGCCGGATAGGCGCGCTCGCCCAGGATCTCCCTGGCCGTGGGGCGCACCGGGATCAGCCGGAACCCCGCCGCCTGCATCGACCGACCGAGTCTTCGAGGATCGAGCGGATCAGGTCCGTCATCGCGGCCGCTTCACCCAATGGCCGCATCGACGGGGGTGCACCAGCGCAGGTGCACGGTGCAAGCCGGTGGTACAACGCCCGCCAAGCGGCCACGCGGCCGCTGGTTCGCAGGCGGTACCGAGGACCTGACTGGACCGCTCGCTGGGATCGGGGACGAGTGCGCCTCCCGCACGGCTACACGAACGAGACCGAGCTCACGGCGGCCGGCGACGTCCGCAAGTGCTACGTCGGCAAGGACGCCAAGGCTCGACAGCAGGTGGAGGCCGCCTGCCTGACAGCCTTGACCACGGTGCTCCCCGTGCCCGCGGTCGTTGCCGTGGAGGGCGATGCCACCCTGATGCAGCTCCGGCCCGGCGAGCATGGCCAGGACCTTCTCGAACAGGGTCACGGTGAGGCCGTGCTGCTGCTTGCCGGCCAGCTGCTGCGGCGGCTCGGCGCCGTCTCCCCGGCCCTGGTCATGGGGCTAGGTGGGCAGGGAGAACACGTCGTCCATGGCGACTTCGGCCCGCAGAACATGCTGTTCGACCTCGGCAGAGAGAGCGTCACGGCGGTGCTGGACTGGGAGTACGCCCACCGTGGCGACCCCATCGAGGACCTGGCGTGGTGCGAGTGGATCGTCCGCATGCACCACCCGGACCAGGTGTCGCTGCTGCGATCACTGTTCGCGGGATATGGCGAGCGGCCACCGTGGGCAGCGCGCCGGCAGATCATGATCGAGAAGTGCGAGCTCTTCGAGGAGCGCAGCCGCGCCCAGGGACCGGAGAACGCCAGGGCGCTGTGGGCGGAGAGGAGGCAACTGGTCCGGACGTGGCACGCGTAGCGACGGTATTGCGAGACGTACGTACGGTTTGCTAACCTGCCGATGTGCCGAAGGTCAGTCCCGAACACCTCGCCAACCGGCGGCGGCAAATCGTCGACGGCGCCCGGCAGGCCTTCGCCCGGCACGGCTACGAGGGAGCCACCGTACGCCGGCTGGAACAGGAGGTCGGACTCTCCAGGGGCGCGATCTTCCACCACTTTCCGGACAAGGACAGCCTCTTCCTCGCCGTCGCGGAGGACGACGCCGAGGAGATCGCCCGGGTGGTCAGCGAGCACGGCCTGGTGCAGGTGATGCGGGAGCTGCGCGACCGCGATGCCGGCTGGCTCGGTACCCAGCTCGAGGTGTCCCGACGGCTACGCACGGACCCCGGCTTCCAGGCGCGCTGGGAGGACCATCTCGCCCGGGTCGCCAAGGCGACGCGGGAGCGGCTGCTCACCGGCCGGGCGGCCGGAGTCGTTCGCGACGACGTCCCCGTCGAGACGCTGGTCGGCCTGCTCACCCTCGTCCACGACGGCTTGGTGCTGCACCTCGCGATGGGCATGTCGGCCGAGAACCTCGACGCCGTCCTCGACCTGGTCGAGTCGGCGGTACGACGTACAACCGTCCAGCCTCCACGTCAGGAGAGACAGCGATGACTTCAGACAGCTTCGAGAGCCGCGCGACGCTCGACGTGGGCGGTGAGTCGTACACGCTCTTCCGGCTCGACGCGCTGCCGGGCGCCGACCGGCTGCCGTTCAGCCTCAAGGTGCTGCTGGAGAACCTGCTGCGCAACGAGGACGGCCGCAACGTCACGGCCGACTCCATCCGCGCGCTGGCCGGGTGGGACGCCGCGGCGACGCCGAGCGTGGAGATCCAGTTCACACCGGCCCGGGTGCTCATGCAGGACTTCACCGGGGTTCCGTGCGTGGTCGACCTGGCCGCGATGCGGGAGGCGATGGCCGACCTCGGCGGCGACCCGGCGCGGATCAACCCGCTCACGCCAGCCGAGCTCGTCATCGATCACTCGATCGTCGCCGACGTCTTCGGCCGGCCGGACGCCTACCTGCGCAACGCCGAGATCGAGTTCGGCCGCAACCGCGAGCGCTACGAGTTCCTGCGCTGGGGCCAGGAGGCCTTCGCCGACTTCCGCGTCGTACCGCCCAACACCGGCATCGTCCACCAGGTCAACCTCGAGCACCTGGCCCGAGTGGTGTTCGAGCGCGACGGCGTCGCCTACCCGGACAC
>JBPCOX010000293.1:0-6514 GCA_050999825.1 Mycobacteriales bacterium | reverse complement strand
GGATCGCGGGGCTGCCGAAGAACCGCTCGGCCCGGCTGCGCGCCGTCTCGAACGCCGCCCTCAGACCCGCCTCGTCCGCCGCCACCCCCATTCCGATACCGCCGCCGCCGGCGGCGGCCTTGCCCATGACCGGATAGCCGATGTCGGCCGCGACGACGGCGGCGGCGGCCACGTCCGTCAGCGGCTCCCGGCTCCCTGCCGCCACCGGTACGCCGGCCGCCGACATCGTGCTCCGGGCGGTGACCTTGTCGCCCATCGCCACGCTGGCGGCCGGGGACGGTCCCACCCAGGCCAGGCCGGCGTCGAGCACGTCCTGGGCGAAGCCGGCGTTCTCGGCCAGGAACCCGTACCCGGGATGTACCGCCTGGGCACCGGACTGCCGGGCCGCCTCGATGACCTTGGCGCCGTCGAGATATGACGCGGCCGGTGGAGGCGGACCCAGCAGCACCGCCTCGTCCGCCTCCCGGACGTATGGCAGGCCCACGTCGGCCTCGGAGTACACGGCGACCGCCTTGAGCCCGAGCCGCTGCACGGTCCGGATGATGCGACGGGCGATCTCGGCCCGGTTGGCCACCAGCACCGACTCGAACACCGGATCGCCTCCGTGACTCGGCACGCCCCTCCCGCACACCAGGGGCCGCGGAGCAGACTAGCCAGCGTGACGCTGGTGGTCCTCGTGCTGGTGGCGCCGGCGGCCATTCGGCTGGCGGCAGGCGGGCCGGCGGCCGGCAACCGCCGGGCGCCGCGGGACTGGCCGCTGTTGCTGATCGCCGTGCTCGCCCAGGCGGTCGGGGCGATGCTCGGCACGGCGGGATACCGGGTCGGCCTGGTGCTCTCCGCGGCCCTGGCCGGGATCTTCCTCGCCCGCAACCGCCGGCTCGCCGGCGTACCGCTGGTGGCAGCGGGCCTCCTTCTCAACGCCCTCGTCGTCGTCGCCAACGGCGCGATGCCGGTGTCCAGGTGGGCGACGGCGCGGGCCGGGGTCGACCTCGCCATGGCGGTGCCGGCCGGGGACGCTCGGCATCGGGCGGCCGACCACCGAACCCGGCTGGCGCCCCTGGGCGACGTCGTACCGCTGGCGTTTCCACCCCGGCGAGAGGTGGTCAGCCCCGGCGACTGCCTGCTCGCGGCCGGTCTGGCGCTGCTGGTCCTTCGCGGCAACCGGTCCCGTGAGGGCAACCGGTCCCGTGAGAGGGTGGGCTCCGTCGCCCGAGGGAGGATCCGTGGCCAAGAAGTCGCGCAAGCGCAAGGCGCGCAAGTCCAGCAAGGCCAACCACGGCAAGCGTCCCAACGCCTGACCGGGCTCAGTCGGCCCGGTACTCCACCTGGGCGATCTCGATCCGCACCGCAAGGAGCCGGGAGAGCACCCGGTCCCGCAGACCCTCCGGCGCCGGGTCGGAGCAGCAGCGCGCGACCAGGGCCTTGACCTCCTGCTCGAGGCCGTACCGCCGCAGGCAGTGCACGCACTCGTCGAGATGGTCACGGATCCGCGAACGGCGTTCGTCGGGCATCTCCTCGTCGAGGTAGAAGTAGACCTCGGCGAGGACCTCGCGACAGTCGGTCTCGTGCGGGTTGCCACAGCTCACGTCTGCTCCCCCCCGGGCCTGTCCGAGGAGACGCCGACGGCGTCCGGGCTACGACGCAGGAACCCGCGGTCCTCGGCGTAGTGCTCGCGCGCGGACCGCAGGCCGCGGCGGCCGCGGTGCAGCCGGGACATCACGGTGCCGATCGGCGTACCCATGATCTCCGCGATCTCCTTGTAGGAGAACCCCTCGACGTCGGCGAGGTAGACCGCCATCCGGAAGTCCTCGGGCAGCGCCTGCAGAGCCTCCTTGACGTCGCTGTCGGGCAGGTGGTCGAGCGCCTCGATCTCCGCCGAGCGCAGACCCGTGGAGGTGTGCGACTCGGCCCGGGCCAGCTGCCAGTCCTCGATCGAGTCGGCACCGGTCTGCTGGGGCTCGCGCTGCCGCTTGCGGTAGGTGTTGATGAACGTGTTCGTCAGGATGCGGTAGAGCCAGGCCTTGAGGTTCGTCCCCTCGGTGAACTGGTGAAAGGCGGCGAAGGCCTTGACGAAGGTCTCCTGGACGAGGTCCTCGGCATCCGACGGGTTGCGGGTCATGCGCAGGGCAGCCGAGTAGAGCTGGTCCAGGAACGGCAGCGCGGTGGCCTCGAAGCGCGCGCTTCGCTGCTCGAGGGTCTCCTCGACCGAACCCACCCCCTCGCTGCCGGAACCTCCTACACCCGTCGCCGAGGATACGCGGGCGAACCGGTTTCGCAGGGCGGGGCGTTCGCCGGCGGGGCGCTGCCCGCGGCCGGGCGGCCGGGCTGCAGCCGGACGGCAGTCCCGCGAGGTCTGCTCCCCGATCATGACTCCCCCGGTGGTCGCGGCCTGACTTAGGGCAACGACACCGGTCGGCGGACGATTCCCGTCCCGCTCTAGCATGGCCGGCATGGCGGACCAGTCCCCGGCCGTTGAGCAGTACCTCGAGACGATCTACGAGCTCGAGGAGTCCGGCATCCCGCCGATGCGGGCCCGGCTGGTGGAGCGGCTCGGCGTCTCGGCGCCGTCGGTGTCGGAGACGGTCGCCCGACTCGAGCGCGAGGGGCACGTGACCCTCGACGGGACCAGGGTCATCCACCTCACGAGCAGCGGTCAGCAGCTGGCCACCGCGATCATGCGCCGGCACCGGCTGGCCGAGCGGCTGCTCGTGGACGTCCTCGGGGTCCCCTGGCATCAGGTCCACGAGGAGGCGGGGCGACTCGAGCACGCGATCAGCGCCAACCTCGAGGCCCACCTGATCTCGCTGCTCGATGACCCGGCCACCTGCCCGCACGGCAACCCGATCCCCGGATCGGCCAATGCCGTGGACGTGGGGCCGACGGTTCCCCTGGCCGACGTACGCCCCGGTGGGACTGCGGTGGTCCGGCGCATCGACGAGGAGCTCGAGAACCGGGCGGACTACATGCTGCTGCTGGAGCGGAGCGGGCTGGTGCCCGACGCCACCGTCGAGATGGTCGGCCCGGAGCCCGGCGGGGTGGCGCTGCGGACCGCGACCGGCCGGGCCGCGCTGCCCGCCCACGTCGCCGCCAAGGTCTTCGTCAGCCTGTCCGCAGCCGACTAGGTGGGGAGCCGGCGGCTCAGCCAGCCGGCCACCCCGGCGGCGACGTCCGCCAGGCACTGCGCGGAGGTGCGGGCGTCGGCGCGCCGGGCACCGAAGGCGTGATCCGCCCCGGCGACCTCGAGGATCTCCATGCCGGTCGGGAGCCCGCGCGGGAACTCCTCCCGCGTGCCGAAGGGATCCCGGCTTCCCTGCACCACCAAGGTGGGCACGGTCACGCCCAGCAGCTCGTCCAGCCGGCTCACGCGCCGGCCGGGCGGCCGCAGCGGGAAGGCGAGGGCCACCACCCCCGCCGCCCCGGTCGCCGCCGCGGTACGGCAGGCCACCCGGGCACCGCTGCTCCGGCCGCCGACGACGACCGGGCAGCCGGTCGCCCCGGGCCGCGCGGTCAGGTCGGCCACGACGGTTCGCCATGCGTCGTCGAGCCGGCCAGCCGGGGCCGGCGTACGCCGACCGGCGACCCGATAGGGCTGCTCGACCCGGGCGACGGCGTAGCCGGCCGCCGGCAGCGCCGCCGCCAGCGCAAGCAGGTCCGGCGCCTCGATCCCGCCGCCGGCGCCGTGTCCGAGCACGACCAGAGCTGCCGGAGGATCGGGCGGGGCGGCCAGCTCGACCCGAGCCGGCCCTTCCCGGGTCGCTACGGCGAACCGGCTGCTGCTCAGACCGGCGTGAGGGACGTCCAGGCCTGACGCATCCACCGGCGCTCCTCCGGGGTGGTGCCGCCCCAGACGCCGTCGCACTCACCGGCCTCCAGCGCGGCGGCCAGGCAGGCGCCGGCGACCGGGCAGGCGCGGCAGATGGCCATCGCCGGTGCGGGGTCCTCGGCGGCATTGGGAAAGAACAGCTCGGGGTCGTGCCGGAGGCACAGGCCTTCGCTGCGCCACCCGATGGTCGACCCGCGGGCGCTCATCGCCTGCCGGAAACGCGGGTCCCGGCCGACCTGCCGGCTCAACACGGCGGCCGCCGCCGATGGCCGACTCATCTGCTCGCCTCCACCTTGGCCTGGCACTGGACGCACCGAGCCGCTTCCGGCCGGGCCTCCAGACGCTCGTCCGGCAGCGTCGTGCCGCAGTCGACGCAGGTGCCGTAGGTGCCGTCGTCAATCCGTCGCAGCGCCGCCCGGACCTGCTCCCGCTGGGCGACTACCACCTCCAGGATCGCCTCCTCACGGTCGGCGTCGGACAGATCGGTGGCCGAGTCGGCCGGATGCTGGTCGAGCGTGCTCAGCTCCCCGCTGTCCCCCACCATCTCGGCCTCCAAGGTGGTGGCGGACTCATTGAGGTCGGCGAGCATCTGCTCGAGGCGGCTTCGGGCGCTCTGCGGGTCCACGCGATGCCTTTCGTCGCTAAGGCGACGCGCGGATCCGGCGTCGCAATTGGTGGTGTTTACCGGTCCAGACCGTCGCTGACAAGACCAGGGGAAGCCGGATCGCCGCGCGACGAGACGCGGAGCACCGCTGGGGACCACTGTGCCAGCCGGTAGCCTCCCCTGGCGCAGGCGTGGAGAGGAGCCAGATGTCGGGACCCGGGCCGGTGCCAGGCTGAGCCGGCTGGACGAGGACGACGTCCGGATCCGGCCGGGACGCAGCTCACGGCCGCGCACCCGCACCCGGCCGCGGCACGAGGATGCGGCGCCGGGTTTCGTCACTGCTGTCGACCGCGGCCGCTTCAGCTGCCGGGTCGCGGACCGGGACGTCACCGCGATGCGCGCCCGCGAGCTTGGCCGACGCTCGGTCGTCGTCGGTGACCGGGTGGAGCTGGTCGGCGAGCTCGGCGGCGGACCGGACGCCCTGGCCCGGATCGTCCGGGTGTCCCAGCGCACGTCGGCGTTGCGGCGTACGCCGGACGACGTCGACCCGGTGGAACGCGTCGTGGTCGCCAACGCCGACACGCTGGTCGTGGTCACGGCGCTCGCCGACCCTCCGCCGCGCACCGGACTCATCGACCGCGCCTTGGTGGCGGCCTACGACGCCGGGCTGGAGCCGGTGTTGTGCCTGACGAAGGGGGACCTCGCCGCTCCGGCGGACCTGGTGGCGACCTACCGGCCGCTGGGCGTTCTCGTCCTCGTGAGCGGCCGCAACGACGCGGGCGCCGGGGTCGAGGCGTTGCGGGAGCGGCTGGCCGGACGGTTGAGCGTCCTGCTCGGGCACTCCGGCGTCGGAAAGTCCACCCTGGTCAACGTGCTCGTGCCGTCGGCCGAGCGCGTCACCGGCGCGGTGAACCCGGTGACCGGCCGGGGCCGGCACACCTCGTCCTCGGCAGTCGCTCTGCCGCTGGGTGCGGACCAGGGCTGGGTGATCGACACGCCGGGGCTGCGCTCGTTCGGGCTGGCCCATGTGCCTTCGGACCGACTGGTCGCGGCCTTCGCCGAGCTGACACCCGGCACCGCCCAGTGCCCGTCAGGGTGCTCGCACCTCGGCCCGCGGTGCGCCCTGGACGCGTGGGTCGCCGCCGGCCACGCCACCGGGGGGCGGCTGCGGTCGCTGCGCCACCTGCTCGCCAGCCGAGAGGCCGAGCCGGCCGGCTGAGCGCTCAGACGTCGACCGTCCCGCCGGTCCGCCAGTAGAACCCGGCCTCTCGCGCCATGAAGTCCTCGTCGACCAGGTAGCGGCGCAGGGCCGCGTAGTCGGGATGGAAGGCGCGCAGTACGGCGTCCACGTCCCGTTCGGGATAGCGGACCCCGGGCTCGAACACCCGGGCGATGTGGTCAAGCACCACCCGGCGCTTGGTGCGCGCAGCCGGGACCGAGCGCAACCGCCCGTCCCTGACGAACGCGCGCAACACCGCCGCCGTCGCGGCGTCCGCGGCACCATGGTCGTCGGGCACCGGCGGGGGCGCGGCGGCCCGGGCGGCGGCCCGGAACCGCTCCGTGTGCAGCGACCACCCACCCTTGTGGCCGGTGACCAGCCCACCGCCCTGGAGCCGGTTCAGTGCGCGGAGGGCGTCACGCGGCGCCAGGCCGCAAGCCTCGGCCACCTCTGCCGTCGTACCGGCGCCCAGGACCAGCGCGGCTACGACTCGCAATCGGTCGGACTCGGCCAGCAGCCCGAGCAGCTCGGCCGGCTCGCTCACCGCCGGCGGCCACCGGGTGGTGCGTGCTCCTCCATGGCCGGGAACGCTACCCACCGGCAGGAGTGGTCGCCCAGCCCCGGCGCAGCTCCGATGATGTCGGTCTAGGCACCGCGGCATCGCCAGGTCGATGGGCGGGTATCAACGGCTGGAAACGGACGAAACCCACCCGACCGCCGACCGGAGGGCAATCGCGCCGTGTCCCTGGCTGCCGCCTCAGCGGCGCTCGCCGTCGCCGACGACGCCGAGTCGGTGCGGCATGCCCGCCACTTCGTCCGGATCCAGCTGGCGCGGTGGTCGGTGGGTGCGACCGTCGCGCCGGCTGGA
>JBPCOX010000276.1:0-12222 GCA_050999825.1 Mycobacteriales bacterium | reverse complement strand
CCCCACAGTGGCGACCAGCGGGACACGGCGTACCAGCCGCGCCAGGATCGGTGCCGCGCTGGCGGGTAGCAGACCGGAGACGGTCGAGGCGCTCCGTAGCTTCGGCGTACCGTCCCGGCCCAGATGCAGGACCAGGTGCAGCCACGCTCGCCGCTCGCCGACCACGGCGCCCAGTCGCCAGGAGCCCCGACCGGGCTGGTCGCCCGTCGGCTGCCCGACCGCCAGGGACGCCACCAGGCGGACGGCGGGTTCCTTTCCGGCGGCTACGACCAGCGCCGCCGGGGCAGTCAGCTCGCGGCGCGGCCGCCCGCCGCCGCGCAGCCGAAGGGCGGCCGGGAGGCTCCCCGCGCCGGCCGCGTGCACCCCTGGCAGTGCCAGGGTCACCCCGACCGCGTCGCCGTTGCGATGGACACTCGAATGCCTCCCAACCGGCGACGCCACCGTCAGCAGCGACTTCGTGCTCTGGTCGAGGTCGACGCTGAGGTTGCACTCGACAGTGGCGTAGGGGATGACGATGCGCGGCGGTTCTCCCACCACGCCCGGTACCAGCTCGGCCGCGGACGGCGCCGCCAGCCGGGCGGACGCGTCCCAGTGCCCGACGGCGACCCCGGCGAGAACGTCCCAGACCCCGGCCGGGAGGACGCCGCCGGCGGCGGCCGATCGGGTGTCGAGACGCGCCGTCGCCTGCAGCCGGACCTCGAAGACCTCCCCCTCGCTGTTGCGCTGCTGGGAGGTGCCCGGCAGCAGGAACTGTGAGCGGTCCTGCCGGGAGCGCACCGAAATGTCGAGCCGGCTCCGCCTCAGCTCCGCGGTGGCGTCCAGGTCCGCCGGCGCAAGCTCGACGCCGACGTCCACCGGGAGGTTCCAGTACGTGCGGCCGCCGGCGTGGCGGAAGGTGACCGGCTGGCCGTCGCCGTAGCTCAGGTGCCCCTCGACGCGCAGCTCCAGCGCCCCGTCGTCCCACGTCACGTCCGGGCAGCTGACGTGAGCCGCCAGCGACCCTTCCGCCGCGGCCAGCGCGACGAGGGAGTCCAGCCGGCCGGCCAGCAGCAGTCGTGAGCGCACCCGCTGGCGGGTCGCCAGTCCGGCCGCCACGCCCGGCCCGAAGCGCTCCTGCGCCAGCCGGCGGGTCTCCTCGAACAGCTCCCGCCGGTAGTCCTCCGGGTAGCTGGCCAGCACCGCGCCGCCCAGTCGTTGCAGGACCTTGCCGCGGTACCAGTGGCGCAGCAGCCGGTCCCGGAACGGGCCGGGCTCGGTGTGCTGCTCGACGACGTCGAGCGCCTCGCGGACGTTCTGGTAGTAGCCGCGTGGGTCGAAGCGGGAGAGTGAGGCGTTCGACGCGTCGCCGCGCTTCACCCAGTGGTAGCACGGGTAGTCGGCCAGCACCGAGATGACGTCGGCGAGGAAGTAGGCGCGCAACACGAAGGGGTGGTCTTCCAGCCGACGCCGGCCCTCGGGAAAGCGGATCCCGTGCTGGTCGAGAAAGGCCTTGCGGAACAGCTTGTGCGGCGTCAGCAGGGCCAGCAGTGGTGCGTCGGACAGGGTGGCCCGGTCCCGGGAGACGCGGAAGATGTCGTTGGGGATCTTGCGCCCATGCCCGACCACCTTTCCGATGACCACGTCGGAGTGGTTGCGCCGAGCCATCCCGTGCAGCCGCTCGAGCGCCTCGTCGCCGATCCAGTCGTCGTTGTCGACGAAGTACACGTACTCGCCCGCCGCCGCCTCGATGCCCACGTTGCGGGGCCGCCCCGGCCAGCCCGAGTTCGGAATGTGGATCACCGAGACGTTGCGGTGCTCGCTCGCCAGCGCGTCCAGGCGGGCGCCGGTGCCATCGGTGGAGCCGTCGTCCACGAAGATCGCCTCGAACTCGCCGGTCGGCAGCGACTGCCGCAGGATCGAGGCGATGCAGTCGTCGACATGTCGGCCCGGGTTGTAGACCGGTACGACGACGCTGACCTTCACCGGCACGGCTCGGCCCACCTCACTGGAGACGGCTCAGACGTCCTCGAGGACGGCCGCCTCCTCGCCGACCTCCTGGAAGCGGGTGTAGTGCTCGATCACCTCGGCCGGTTCTGAGCGCAGCCGCAGCTGGCCCTGGTGCATCCAGATGGCGTCGGTGCACAGCTCCCGGATGCTGCCGAGGCTGTGGCTGACGAGGAAGATCGTCCGCGCCTCGGCGCACAGCTCCTGCATCTTGCGCACAGACTTCTTCTTGAACCTCGCGTCGCCGGTGGACAGCGCCTCGTCGACGAGCAGGATGTCGGGCTCCATGTGCACCGCGACCGAGAAACCCAGCCGGCTGTACATGCCGGAGGAGTAGGTGCTCATGGGCAGATCCATGAAGTCACCGAGCTCGGCGAACTCGGTGATCTCCTGGTACCTCGACTCCAGCTCCCGGCGCGTCAGGCCGGCGGCGAGGCCGCCCAGCAGCACGTTCTCCCGACCGGAGAGCTCGCGGTTGAAGCCGACGCCGAGGGCCAGCAGAGTGCTGACCCGGCCGTGGATCTCGACCCGCCCCTGGGTGGGCGGCAGGATGCCGGCGACGGTGCGCATCAGAGTGGACTTGCCGGCGCCGTTGGCGCCGATGACACCCATCACGGTGCCGTGTCGCACCTCCAGCGAGACGTCCCGCAGCGCCTCGATCTCGCGCAGCACCCGCTCCCGCCGGCCGAGCCGCCGCAGCGTGCTCCGCAAGGTGGGGGTCTTGTCGTAGCTGGCCCGATAGGTCACGGACAGGTGCTCGACCTTGACCGCGAGGTCGTCAGAGCCGAACAGCGAACTCACGCTCCCGCGACATGAAGTACAGGGTGCCGACCAGCAAAGTGCCGACCGCCCACGCCAGCCCGGCGGCGAGGAAACCCGGCGACGGGGCCCGGCCGTCGTTGAGGATCTCCGTCCACGCGCCGAGCATCGGGTACAGGGGGTTCAGAGCGATGAAAGGCCGCAGCCGGTCCGGTACGTCGTGGACGCTGTAGAGCACCGGCGACAGGTAGAGCCAGATCCGCAGGAAGTAGGGCAGGAAGCTTCTCGTGTCCCGGAAGTAGACCTGCAGGGTGGCGAACAGGATGGCCATGCCCGTGGAGAACAGGACGAGCAGCGCGACGACTGGGATCGCCCACAGCAGGTGCGGGCTGAACCGCAGCCCCGAGACGGCGTGGGCGACGGCGTACACGAGCAGCGTGGGCAGGAACCGCATGAAGGCCGTGATGACCGACGAGATCGGCAGCAACAGGCGGGGAAAGGCGGTGTTGAGGATCAGCTTGCCGCCACCGGTGACCGACTTCGAGCCGTCGCTGATGGACGTGCTCACGAAGTAGAAGGCGAACAGCCCGGCGAGCAGATTGGCCAGGAAGCCCCGGGGGTGTGCCCCCCCACGGATGATGTCGACCAGCAGGAAGTAGACGAATCCCAGCAGGAGCGGGGTGATGACCAGCCACAGCTGGCCGAACGCGGTGTCGAAGTGTTGCGCCCGCAGGTTGGTCCGGGACAGCTCCCAGGCGAACCGCCGCCGCCGCCACAGCTGTCGCGCGTACGGGCGAAGCCTGGGCAGGCCGACGCGGTGCCGCTCGTAGACGTGCACCTCGCCGAGGAAGTCGTCGGCGACGACACGCGAGCCGGACGTCGCCATCTCGATCACACCGCCAGGTGTAGGGACCTCGGCGCCGCGACCGGTTCGACCTTGGGCGCGATCGCCCTCACGGGAGCGTCATGGACTGCTGGGGAACTCGTCTACAGCGTAGACGGCGCCGGGTACCGGCGTGGGCGGCGCGGCTGCTGTCAGCCCGGCCGGACTGGTGAGGAACCCCGTCGCCCAGGCGAGGTGCATGGTGGCGTAGACGAGCGGGAGGCGGACCTGGGCGCCGGGGGGCAGACCCCTCCCCGTCCAGACTGCTCCAAGGACGACCGCGACGGCATACCCCGATGGGAGCACCAGGCCGACCGGTTTGCCGAGTGCCGCCAGCAGGGTGCCGCCGACCACGGTGGCCAACGCGGCCGGGGGGGCCAGATAGCGCAGGCTGATCGATCCCGGGTGCCTGCGACTGATCGCCCGGCGCCATCGGCCGTAGTGCAGGTACTGGCTCGCCAGGGCCCGCAGGCTCGAGCGGGGGCGGTAGCACACTTCCAGCCTCGGCGAGAACCACACCAGCCCACCGGCCTGCCGGATCCGATAGTTGAGCTCCCAGTCCTGCGCCCTGGCGAAGGTCTCGTCGTACCCGCCGAGCCGTTCCAGCATCTCGCGCCGGAAGACACCCAGATAGACGCTCTGCGCAGGACCGGCGGTGCCGCCGGTGTGGAACGCCGCGTTGCCCACGCCAACTCGGCTCCGCATGGCCCGCGCAACGGCCTGCTCGAACGGTGTCTCGCCCACCGCGGCCATGACCCCGCCTACGTTGTCCGCCCCGGTCTCGGCCAGCAGGTCGACGGCGGTCTGGAGATAGTCGGGAGGGGGCAGGGCGTGTCCGTCGAGCCGGGCGACGATGCCGTGCCTAGCCATGGCCAGCGCTGCATTGAGCCCCGCGGGTGTGCGCCCGCTGGGGTTGGAGACGAGCCGCACCCGCGGGTCGGCCCTAGCCAACTCGCGCGCGATCTCCTCCGTGCGGTCCCGGGAGGGGCCGAGGGCGAGCACGACCTCGACCTCGCCGGGATAGCTCTGGGACAGCACGCGCGACACGGCGGCCCGCAGGTGCCGCTCCTCGTCGAGCACCGGCATCACCACCGAGACCGGTGGCCAGGCGCGGACGGCCGTCTCCGCGTGCACCCGGCCAACCTACCGACTGCCGAACCGGCTGCTTGCCCGAGGTTCCGACCGGGGCCGGAACGGACCAACCGGACACCGAGCGAGCCGCCCGGAGGATGGCACTCGCGCACCATGGGCGGTCCCGACCACCGTCGCCGCTCGCCAGGCTCCCAAGACTCGCACTCGGGCTGCCCTGGTGAACTGGCTCGACCGCCCGCGGCAGAATGGTCAGCTCCATGCAGGGTGGGGTGGCGAAGAACCCGCATACGGTGGCCGCTGTCCTGCCGAACGCCGAATCGTCGTCGACCACTTCACCTGCTGCGGCTGGCCAGCCATGCGACACTCGGAAGATCGCTGACGAAGCGGAGTCAAGACTGGTGAGGATGAGTAGTCAAGAGTCGTTCGGCCGCCGCCTGCGGCGGCTTCGGCTCGAACGCGGTCTGTCCCAAACCCAGCTGTCCGCCCCGGGGGTGTCGCCGAGCTATCTCTCTCTGCTCGAAGCCGGCAAGCGTGCGCCAACCCAGGTCGTCGTCCGGCGCCTGGCCGACCGGCTCGGCTGCGACGTTGGGCTCTTGACCGACGGAGTTCGCGCCGCTGAGGCGGCCGAGGTGGAGCTCGAGCTCCGCTACGCCGAACTGGCACTGCACTCCGGTGAAGCGGCGGAGGCGGTTGATCGCTTCCGGGCGCTCCGCGAGCGGGATGTCGAGTCCACACCGGCGAGCCTGGTCACCGCGGCGCGTTGGGGCCTGGCTCGAGCTCTGGAAGCCATCGGCGAGGTGGAGGCCGCCATCCCGCTCTTCGAGGAAGCGCGGGAGGAAGCCGAGACCGCACCCGAGCATTCGGCATGGCTGCCGGCGGTGATGGCCCTGTGCGCCTGCTACCTCGAGGTGGGGGACCTCACCCACAGCGTCGAGATCGGCGAGCGGGCGCGGGCGCGCATCCAGCAGCTCGGCCTCGCGGGCAGCGACGCGGAGGTGGAGCTGCTGTCAACGCTGGTCGGCTGCTATCAGGAGCGCGGCGATCTGGTGCGGGCTCGGCTGCTCGCCGAAGAAGCGGTCCGGCGGGCCGAGCAGCTGGGCACTTCTCGAGCTCGGGGCGCGGCGTACTGGAACGCCAGCCTCGTCTCGCAGGAGCTGGGCCGCACCGCCGAGGCCCTGACCTTCGCGCAGCGGGCGCTGGCGCTCTACGCCGACGGCGACGACATCCGCGCCTTGGGCCGGCTCCGGACGGCGTACGCATGGGTGCTCCTGCACCAGCAACCGCCGCAGGTCGAGCAGGCCGAGTCGCTGCTCGTGCGCGCCCTGCGCGACCTCGAGGACGTCGGCAGTGAGGTGGACCTCGCCTATGGCGAGACCGAGCTGGCGCGGGTGCGCCTGGTGAGTGGCCGCGCCGAAGAGGCGGCAGAATTGGCTGCCCGCTCCCTGGACCGTCTCGGCTCCGGCCGACGTCTCGAGACCGCCCGCGCCCGGCTGGTGCAGGGGCAGGCCAGCCTGGCGCTGGGCGACGAGGCCGCGGCACTTGCCTCCTACCGCCGCGCCGCCGAAGACTTGACCACCATCAAGGCCTCCCGGCAGGCGGCGGCCGGCTGGCGGGAGCTGGCCGAGGTGCTCCGCCAGCTCGGCCGGGACGCCGAGGCGATGGCGGCCTACCAGCGGGCACTCGATGCGCTCGGCATCGGGGTCGCCATGACCAGCGACGCGCGGCACTCCGTGGCTAGATAGGACCAGGCCATGGCTCAGCATCCTTGTCGTGTGCTTCTTGACAGGAAGCTGTCACAGGTCTTGACTCACCTCCCCGAAGGCAGTGGAGGAAGCTCATGGTCCGTCGCGCCGCCGCCGCCCTGTTCGTTGTCGCCGCCTGCAGCGGGCTCAATGTGGCCGCGCCCACGACGGGGCCGCATACCGTCAGGGCCGCCGACGGTGCGCCCACGTCTGGTCCGCCTCACTGCTGTCGGTGACCGCCTAGTGCGCCCAGCGCTTGCGAAGCCCCCACACGGCATCCACCGAGACGGCGACGGCAACACCGGGCCCGAGGGTAGGCGATCTTCACACTGACGATGACCCGTCGTGACGAGGCATTGACAGGAGCCCACGGCCGGTCCTAGCGTGTGGACTGCCCACACGTGAGTCCACGCCTGGCCTCGGAAGTGGCGTGCGGGTTCTCTCTCTCCGAAAGGATCAAAAAATGCGCCGTCGCTTGTTGGTTCCCGTGCTAACTATGAGTTTTCTGGTCTTCTTTGTCGTGGGTCAGGCCCGGGCTGACTGCACGCCCGGAGCAGTCTCGGGCTCCGACGACACCTGGGAGGGGCCGTCCGGTACCTACGGTTATGGGCAGTGGAACGGCAGCACAAATCAGGTGCATGTCTCGGCTAACGCTGCGTACGAGATAAGCTCGACCGAGTGCATCGACTCGTGGTTCGACTGGGCGCGGGTTACAGGCACTTCGCAACATCACCATGACGCTCGCATGGCCAGAGTCTGCAAGCCGGGAGGCCTCCTTGTGGGGCCCACGATCACGGACTCATCGGATGTTGTGGGCGTACAGAGGTTGGGAGCATGCTACGGAAGAAACAACAACTACCGAATGTCTCCCCTTCAGTACGCGACTTGCGAGACGAATTCGATTTCCACCTGCCCGCTAGCCGCGAACCCCGTCTTGCCGAATTACACAACCCGAGCTTGGGTGCTTAACCGTAGTGGGACCACTTCTTACTACAGCGGCGGGTGCTCGACATGCCCCACATCGTGATGATCTGCTTAACTCGCTTGTCCGCTGAGGTTGCAACCCCACGGGGAGGGTGATCGACATGTCCAAGAGGTCAGGGAGGTTGAACCGAACCCGAACGGTATGGCGTCTGCCGGTGGCAGCCGCTGTCATGACCACAGGCATCAGCGTTGCCGGTTGTGGCGATGGTTCCCCGGATCGGCTGGACAAGCCGCGTGTGGCTGGGGACGCCAGCCGCATCGCTGAGCGCCTGAGTGCCGTATCTGGACAGGTTGGCGGCAGCGTCAGCGAGCGGCGGGCTGGCGAGATTGTTGCGTACCATCTCTACCAGAGTCCGATTCAGAACTGCATGGCGAGAGCCGGTTTCTCGTACACACCACCTCCTTTCGTCGACATCTATCGTGGGTTGACGAAGCTAGACATGCCGACAGGGTCTGGTGTGTGGCTGGCGCCACTGTCGCGTACCGGTCTCGGTGTTTCCGATACGGAGCGGAGACTCGCCGGAGTGGCGACAGAAGGGCCGAATCCGGGATTCGACCGCCTGGACGCCAAGGGTCAGCGCGCCTACCTCGTCCGTCTGAACCAGTGCCAACCCCCGGCGGCGGCCTATGCGGAGGCCAACATCCCATCGACGGCTCGAAACCTGACCAGTCGGCTGGGTGAGCTGGTAGAGCAGGTCGAGTCCCGTCCGGAGGTGTCTGGCAAGGCCGCTGGGTATGCGTCCTGTATGCGCTCGGCAGGCTTCCCGGCGGCCAACCCCGTGGAACTGCGACAGTCGATCGCCGGTAGTTTTCCACTCCGTACCGAGGCACCAGCGGTTGGCCGCAGCGGCTCGACTGCATGGGAAGCGGCGGCCAAGTCGGAGCAAGCGGCGGCAGCGGCGGACGCACGTTGCAGGGCTGGTCTGTATATGATCGCACTGTCATTGCTGGAGCCTCAACTAGAGACTTTCGTGCTGCAGCACAAGTCGGACATCGAAGATGCACGGCGTCAGTGGGCCGATCTAGTGGTTCAAGCGCAGCGATACCCAGGGTAAATCGAGGTGGTAACAGTTGTTTGTTGCTGTCATTGCCTTATCCACTCTGCGGGCGCATGCGGTTACCCCACCCGCTGGTGAGGCTTCTCTGCACGCCAGTTTTCGTCGTCTTGACGACCGCATCTACACCGCACTCGGTCGTGGAAGTGGCCCCTGTCCCGGAACCACCCCGATGCCATGCCAGGGCGGCTCTGTCACCAACCGGGGTGAGCCCGTATCGCTGGCACCGCCGCGTCGCGCCGCCGGCCGGCCGCCGAGACCGTGGCGTCACCGACGGCCGTGGGTGGGCCGCCTAGACTCCGTTCGTGCCAGAAGGAACCCAGCCTTGACGCCGCTGGTCAGCGTTGTGGTCCCGATCTACAACGTCGAGCTCTACCTCCGCGACTGCCTGAGCTCGCTGGCGGCCCAGACGCTTCGCGGCATCGAGGTCGTCCTGGTCGACGACGGGTCCACCGACGACAGCGTCGCCATCGCGCGCGAGTTCTGCGCCCGTGACTCGCGCTTCCTGCTCGTGCAGCAGCCCAACACCGGCCTTGGTCATGCCCGCAACACCGGCGCCGGGCACGCCACCGGCGACTATCTGGCCTTCGCCGACAGCGACGACGTGGTGGCCCGGCACGCCTATGAGCTGCTCCTCTCGACCCTGGAGACGACCGGCTCCGACTTCGCGACCGCCGGCGTACGCCGGCTGTCGAAGGCCGGCGCGCGTCCGTCCGGGCTCCACGCCAAGGCGCTGACGCGCCAGCGACTGCAGACCCACATCACCAAGCGGCACGAGCTGTTCTACGACACCGCGGTTTGGAACAAGCTCTTCCGCCGGTCGTTCTGGGACGGGCAGGGGCTGCGCTTTCCCGAAGGTGTCCAGTACGAGGACATCCCGGTGATGATCCCGGCCCACTTCCTAGCCCGGTCGGTCGACGTCCTCATCGAGCCCGTCTACTACTGGCGGGAACGCCAGCAGGGTGACCTGTCCATCACCCAGCGCCGGATGGAGCTGTCGAACTTCGCAGACCGGATGGCGGCGGTCACGTCGGTCGACCGGTTCCTGAGTTCCACCCAGCCACCGCGGTTCAAGCGCATGCACGACGAGAAGCTGGTCGGGCTGGACCTGCTGATCTACCTCAACATCTTCCACCGGGCGGACGACGACTACCGCAAGCAGTTCCTCAAGCTCATCAACGACTACCTCGACGGCGTCGACCACCGGGTTTACGACAAGGTCCCGGCGATCCACCGGTTGAAGTACCACCTGTTGCGGCGGGGGCTGACGGCCGAGCTGCTCGAGGTCCTGCGCTTCCAGGACACCAGGCTGCCGCTCACCCCGCCGGTCCGCGGCTTCCGGCGGTGGTACGGCGACTATCCCTTCCGGCTGGACCGCGGCCTGAAGATCCCGAAGTCGGTCTACGAGCTGCGCGACGAGCTGGCCCTGGAGTCCCGTGTGGACGACGTCTACTGGGCCGGCGGCCACCTGCACGTGGTCGGCCATGCCTACGTCAACCAGATCGACCTTCCCAGCTCGGCGTCCAGCCAGAAGCGGGTGTTCCTGCGGCAGCGCCGTGGCGTGCGCCGGCACCCGCTGCCGGTCGAGGACGTCGCCCGGCCCGACGTCACCGCCGGCTCCCGGCAGCCGATCCACTCCTACGACTGGTCCGGCTACTCCGTCACCGTGGACCCGGCCCTGCTGCTCGCCGCCGGGAACCGGTCGAGCTGGCAGCTCGACATCGAGGTCCGCAGCGGGGGAGTTCGGCGCACCGGGCGGCTGGGCCGCCCGACGAGGGGACGCGCGCAGCGCCCGCCGTACCTCGACCTCGACGACGGCCGCCGCATCACTCCCTCTCTGGACAAGTCGCACCAGCTCAACATCAACGTGGGTGCACCTCAGGCGGTCGTGACCGGAATGCAAGCGACCGGCGAAGCGGTGCTGATCGAGGGCGTGCTGCGCGGCGAGGGCCGCGAGGGCACGGTGGAGCTCAGGCGACGGGAGGGAACCACAACGCTGTCCTATCCGGCCTCCTTCGAGCCCCGGGCGGACGGCGGCACCGGGTTCCGGGCCCTGATCGCAGTGGCGGAGGTGCTGGCCGAGTACGAGGTCGCCGACGTGGTCGCCCACAGCGAACAGCTCGGCTCGGGGGTCGAGTGGGACCTCTTCCTCGTTCCGGCGCCGCAGACCCGCGGGGTACGCCTGGCGCTGGCGGGAACGGTTGCGGAGCTCACCGTGGCGTTCTCCGATCGTGAGACCGTCCTGCGGCCCACCCGGGAGGGCAACCTCACCCTGTACGAGCGGTCGCTACGGCCGGTCGTGACGGCCGCGGAGTGGACCGACGACGGCCGTCTCGTGGTCAGGGGTCGCTACGCCGACCCGACTCCCGGCCGGCTGGAGCTCGTACTGCGGCGCCTGAACTCGGCGGAGCTCTACGCCTTCCCCGCGACGCGGGACGGGCACTCGTTCGCCGCCGAGCTGACGCCGGCGAACGTGCCGACGCTCGGCGGCGGCCTTCCGCTGGCCAGCGGTAGCTGGGAGCTGATGGGCCGGCGGCTGCTGGCCGGCTCGCCGGCGGACCTGGTGGCCGCGAAGATCCATCCGCTGGCGTTCGACTCGTTGCCGGCGCCGGTCAGCTTCCGGCGGATGGCGTTCACCCTGCGGACGGTGTCCTACGACTCTCTGGTGCTCACCGTCGCCGCGGACCTGCGGGGGGACGAGCGCGGGCAGTACAACGACCACCGGCTGAAGACGCGCGTCTACCCCGCGTTGTGCCGGGAACCGCTCACCGACGCCGTCCTGTTCTCGAGCTGGGGCGGGAAGCAGTACTCCGACAGCCCCCGGGCGATCTATGAGGAGCTGCTGCGTCGGGGCGACGACCGCGAGCACGTCTGGATCTTCCGCGATGTCATCCCCGACCTGCCCGGCGATCCGACCGTCGTCCAGCGGGGGAGCCGCGAGTACTTCGAGGCGGCGGCACGGGCGCGCCACGTGGTCAGCAACGACGCCATGCCGCCCTGGTTCCGGCGCCGGGCGGGGCAGCGCTACCTGCAGACCTGGCACGGCACGCCGCTCAAGCGGATCGGCTTCGACATCGAGCGGATCCAGTTCGCCACGCTGAACTACCTCGAGCTGTTCGCGGACGAGGTGGCCAACTGGAGCTTCCTGGTCTCGCCCAACCGGTTCAGCACCGAGATCTTCCGGCAGGCGTTCCGGTACGACGGCGAGGTTCTCGAGACCGGCTATCCGCGCAACGACCTGCTGTTCGCGCCCGACCGGGAAGCCGCTGCGGCCGGCGTACGGACCCGGCTCGGGCTGCCGCCGGACCGTAAGATCATCCTCTACGCTCCCACCTGGCGCGACAACGACTTCTACGCGCGGGGTCGATACCGCTTCAACCTGCAGCTGGACCTGGACCGCGCGTACGACGTCCTGGGCGCCGACCACGTGCTCTTGATCCGTGGGCACAACCTGATCGCCGACACGGTGACGTGGGGGGACGGCAACGACTTCGTCCGCAACGTCAGCGCCTACCCGGACATCTCGGACCTGTACCTAGTCGCCGACATCCTCGTCACCGACTACTCCTCGGTGATGTTCGACTTCGCCAACACCCGTCGGCCGATGCTGTTCTTCGCCTACGACCTGGAGGCCTATCGCGACACGCTGCGCGGCCTCTACCTCGACTTCGAGGAATGGGCGCCGGGGCCGGTGCTGCGGACCAGCGAGGACCTCCTGTCGGCG
>JBPCOX010000150.1:0-5085 GCA_050999825.1 Mycobacteriales bacterium | reverse complement strand
CTCGGGTGCTTGTCGCGCGCCAGCCGGCGTTCTCGGCGTACAACGCCGCCGCCGGCCCTCCGATCGCGGCGATCACGTTCATGGTCGCGCTGATCACACCGGCGACAACGGCCCCGACAGGACCGCTGGCCCGGCGCCAGCGCCGGCCCGACGCCAGTACCGCAGCACCGACCAGCGTGGCTACACCGGCCGCCAGCGCGGCCCAGCGGGTGTCGATCCGGCGTACGCCGGCCGCGAACAAGGGGGTGGCAAGTGCCGCCGGGATGAGCAGCCGCAAACCGTCGGCGACCCGCACTGCCCGCAGCTCCCGCAGTACCAGCGCGGCGTTGAGCAGCGCGGACAGCAGGACGGCCACACGCACGCCCTCTCGTACGCCGAGGATGGCCACCAGGAAAGGGCCGCATACAAGCGCGAACCCGATGCCGCTGATCGACTGGGCGAACGCGCCGACGCCGACAGCGACCGCGGCCAGGCCGGCGGTCACGAACCGGCGTCCCGCCATCGCCAGCCGTGGTCCACCGGACCGATGCCGCTGCCGAGCGCGAAGCCGTGCGCGATCGCGCCGGTGACGTAGTCCTTCGCCGCCTTGGCAGCCTCGGGGACGTCCATGCCGACGGTGAGGAACGACGCGATGGCGGAGGCGAGCGTGCAGCCGGTGCCGTGGGTATGCCGGTTGTCCAGCCGGGGGGCGCGCAGCTCAATCGCCTCGTTGCCGTCGTAGAGCACGTCGACCGGGTCCCCCTGGAGATGTCCGCCTTTGATCAGCACCCACTGCGGGCCCAGCGCGTGCATCGCCCGTGCCGCCTCGAGCAGGCCAGCCTCCGAGCTGACCCGAACGCCGGTGAGCTGCGCGACCTCGTACAGGTTGGGAGTGGCCACCGTAGCGACGGGCAGCAGCCGCTCGCGCACCGCGCGAACCGCCTCGGGAGCCAGCAGTGGGTCGCCATGCTTCGACATCCCGACCGGATCCACCACCACCGGCACGGCGACACCCGTGAGCACCTCTGCGACGGCCTCGACCAGTGGTGCGGAGGCGAGCATGCCGGTCTTTACCGCGTCCACTCCGATGTCCCCGAGCACGCTGTCGAGCTGAGCGCGAACCGCCTCGACCGGCAGCTCCCAGTAGCCCTGGACGCCGACCGAGTTCTGGGCCGTGACGGCCGCGACCACCGACATGCCGTGCACGCCGAGTGCCAGCATGGTCTTGAGGTCGGCCTGAATCCCGGCCCCCCCGCCGGAGTCGGAGCCGGCGATCGTCAGCACCCTTGGCGGCGTCATGCCTCAAGTCTGGCCGAGCCGCCACCGGGCGCATTCTGGCGGGAGTGCGGCGGGCTACCAGAGCAAGCCAGTTGAGGGGAGCGCGGTCTCCGTGCAGCGGTTGATCCTGACGGGCGCTCCCGGGTCCGGGAAGACGTCCGTGCTCATGGCGTTACGGAGCCGTGGGTACGACGTGATCCAAGAAGCGGCGACGGCTGTCATCTGCAGGGAGCAAGCGCAGGGTGACGACGAGCCCTGGGCTCAGGCAACCTTCATCGACGAGATTGTCGCGATGCAGCGGCAGCTCGAGTCGGTGCCTCGGCGCTCAGGGCTTGCGTTCTACGACCGTTCGCCGATCTGCACCCTCGCCCTCAGTACCTACCTCGGCTACCCGGTCTCGGCCGCGCTCTCAGCCGAGATCGGCAGGATCAGGCGGGAGCGCAGCTACGACCGGCGAGTGTTCTTCGTCCGCGAGATCGGGTTCTGTGAGCCCACCGCCGCTCGAAGGATCACCTTCGAGGACTCCCTGAAGTTCGAGCGCTTGCACGAGGAGACCTATCGCGCCCTGGGCTACGAGCTCGTCGACGTCCCGCGAGGGGACGTTGCGGACCGCGCCGACAGGATCGAGACGCACGTCGCTTCGTGGAGGTCATCGCGAGCCGACTCGTGATCGATTCGGTCGCCTCTTGTCGCCTGCTGGTCGCCCTACGCGCCGGCGGACGTCCCCGTCTGATGCGCCATCTTGACCGCGCCGGTCACTGCGTCGATGACCGCGACGAGCGGGCCGTGCACCGGACCGGGCGGGTCTGCCGGGGGACCGGAAGGTGTCCGACTCAACGAGTCCGCCCTCCGCCCGCACGAGGTCTGCGACGGGGGCAAGCCGGTAGCTCGCGAGGGTCGCCATAGCCGTCTCTTTCGGCACGACCGCGGCTTCCGGACCAACCGGCTCCACGTCCCATCCCGCAGCAGCGATCTCCTCTGGTAACCCCACCGTTTCAGCCTGCCACGATGGACGGAGCACCGAACAGCGCGCGAGATCGGCGAACCAGCACGTCGGCCTGGCTAGGGTTGCGATTGTGGAATCGGTGGACTACGTCGACACGTTCATCGCCGCCGCGGACGACAGTACGGCGGTCAGGGGCACCGTCCCACCAAGCGCCCCGGGTAACCCGTCGGTCGCGGCACGCACCTTCCAGATGGTCGCGGAGCGCGCGTACCAGTTCACGTCTGGCGACGTCATCTTCACCGTCTACGCTGATCGCCACGGTATCCCGGAGCAGGAGCGGCCAGCGGCACGAGAGGAGTTCTACTCGAGAGGTCAGGCATGCCTTCGCTCGTCGGCTCTCGGTAAGCGCTACGGGTGGGGCATCCACGCGGATGCCGAGGGCCGCATCGCCCTCGTGGGGGTCGAGACTCCCGAGTACGCCGAACTCATCTCCGGGCAGCGCCGAGGTGCCTCGGGAGCTCCCATCAAGCTATCCAAGGCCATGCGCAGCTCGCGCGCACCTCGTCAACGCGGGGACCTCACGCTGTAGCCGACCCCCGCTTGGGGGCGTTGATCGACATCGAACGCCACCTCGTGGCAATCCCTGGCGGCTGGGGACCTAGTCGAGGCCGATCGATAAGGGCTCGACGTCACGTCGCTGCCACCCCCATCGTGGGGCGATGCCGTGGGAGTTCACCGACGAGGTCGAGCTGTACGCCGAGCGCGCCTGGGAGCTGCTAGCGGCTCGGCCGGCCGAGAACACCATCGCGCTCACGGTGATCGAGAGCGTGCGGGGGGGCCGCCGGTGGTCCGCGGACCCAATGCTGTTCGGGTGGTACGACGCCGGAGGGATCTCCGGCGCGGTGAGCATGACTCCGCCGTACGAGCTGCACCTCGCCGCCGTTCCGGACGACGCGGTCGACGAGCTGGTAGCAGCGCTGCGATCCCGTGCCGTCTCCGTGCCGGGCGTCAACGGCGATCCGGCGACCGTCGACCGGTTCGCTGCGGCGTGGACCGCCGGCGGCTCGCTGCAGGCCACCACGACGATGCGGCTGCGGCTCTACGCGCTGGGCACGCTGCGGCCACCCACACCGCCGCCCGCCGGTCTGGCTCGACTGGCACGTGAGGGCGACGTCGAAGCCGCCGCAGGCTGGTTCACCGCGTTCCAGCGGGAGGCCGGCGGCCACGTCGTTCCCGTGGAGCCGGTCGTACGTGACCGGATCGAGAGCGGGCTGCTGTGGCTGTGGGAGAACAGCGCCGGCGCGGTCGTGTCCCTGGCTGGCCGCAACCGGGCCGCGGCAGGCGTCGCGCGCGTGGGGCCGGTGTACACACCGCCACAGCATCGTCGGCGTGGCTACGGCGCGGCCGTGACCGCCGCCTGCTCCGGCGACGCCCTGCACCATGACGCAGACCACGTCGTGCTGTTCACCGACCTTGCCAACCCGACGTCCAACGCCATCTACCAGCAAATCGGCTATCGACCAGTCCGCGACTACGAGGTCGTCCACTTCGAGGAGTAGCGACTCTGGCTGCCGATGGGCCCGAGGGTTCGGTGACGTGGAGGGTCCGCGGCTTATCTGGCGCGTCCCTCCCGCGGTGCGGTGCGGTGCCAACGCCGGTCGGGACTTCCGCCGCCGACAAGAGTCAGACTGAGACGGTGGATTCTCCGCCTCAGCAGGTGCTCACCGGCGGCAACGTCGCTGCCGGAGTGCTCAGAATCGGTGCGACGGTGCGCAAGCCGGCGACTCCCGCTACCCCGGCGGTCGAGGCGCTGCTCGACCATCTCGCCGCCGTCGGCTTTGCGGGTGCGCCGCGAACGCTCGGCCGCGACGAGCTCGGGCGCCACGTCCTGGAGTACGTCCCTGGGGAGATGGCCGACACGTTGCCGCCGTTCACCGGGAACGACCTGCGCCGGCTCGGCCGGTTGATCCGCGAGTTCCACGACGCCGTAGAGGACTTCCAGCCACCACCGGCCGCGCAGTGGCACGTGGTGATCCACCCAGATCGCTGTGAGCTGATCTGCCACCACGACCTCGCACCGTGGAACCTCGTCCGCGACGCGCACCGGTGGGTGTTCATCGACTGGGACGGCGCCGGCCCAGGCTCGCGGCTGTGGGACCTGGCCTACGCCGCGCACGGCTTCGTCCCCCTGCACGGGGGCGGCGATCCGATCCTGGACGGTCCTCGGCTGCGCGCGCTCGCCGACGGGTACGGCCTTGACGAACAGCAACGGCGGGAGCTGCCGACCTTGATCGCCGAGCACACGCGCGGGATGTTCGACTTGCTCCGCGCGTCCTCGCTCACAGGGGAGCAGCCCTGGGCCCGCCTGTACGCCGACGGCCACGGCCGGCACTGGGGGCCGGCCGCGGACTACGTCGAGGAGCACCTCGAGCGGTGGACCGCTGCACTTCTGGACTGAGCCAGGCGGGCAGCATCCCGGCGTCCAGTCCTGCCGAGCGGGGTGCTGACGTGGTGCATGAGACCCCCTCGGCTCCCACCGGGCTCGGAGGCATTGCCGGTTGGGACGCGGCGTGATCACCTACTTCATCTCACACCCCGAGGTCGACGTGCAGCCCGACGTGCCGGTCACTCGCTGGCGCCTGTCGGCATTGGGCCGCCGCAGGTTGGCCCACCTGCTCGAGCAGCCTTGGACGACCGGTCTCACCCGCGTCGTCGCGAGCACGGAGCGCAAGGCGATCGAGACCGCACAGGCGCTGGCGGAGCCACTTCACCTGCCCGTCGACCTCGACCACGAGCTGGGAGAGAACGACCGGTCAGCGACCGGCTACCTGCCGCCCGTGGAGTTCGAGGCTGTCGCCGACGAGTTCTTCGCTCGGCCGGCT
>JBPCOX010000210.1:0-6755 GCA_050999825.1 Mycobacteriales bacterium | reverse complement strand
GCACGCCGGTCGCCGCGGCCACCGGCCAGCGCACCGGCGGCGACCCGGGCAGGCTGGCCGCCACCAGTACCGGAGGCACGAGGGTGAAAGAGACGAGGTAGGGAAGCGGGCTCAGCCGGGTGAACTTAAGCCGCAGGTTGTAGCTCCACGCCGAGGCAACGGCGGCCAGGTGCACCAGTCCCGGCCGTACGCCGAGCAGCAGCGACAGCGGCACGCACACCGCGACCGCCGCGGCCGCCGCCCGGCCGACGACCCGGCCCGGTACCGCACCACCGACGATCGGTTTGTCCGCCCGCCCGGCGACCCGGTCCCGGCCTCGGTCGGCGTAGTCGTTGCACCAGCCGACGCTGAGCTGGCCGGCCAGCACGGCGGCCGTCAGCAGCGCGGTCCGAGGGCCGCCGAGACCGGCGGCGAGCGCCGTCGCGGCGGCGAAGGCCGTCACCGCGACCGTGGGCAGCGGGTGACAGGCCGTCAACAGGCCCCCCGCCAGTCGGACGGCGGTCGTGGGCCGGTCGGAGGCACCCCGACCGACGCACCCGCGGTCGGGGAGGTCGATGGGCGGAGTTGTATCGCATCGCCCGCTCGAATGCCGCGGTGGCAACCCGCCACGAGGCTGTGTCACGCTCGTACGCTGGACTTTCCGACGCACAACCTGCCGAACGGAGGCTCCCGGGTGACGCTGACCACTGCGGCCGCCGCGTCTCCCCTTCGGCGCAATGATCCGGCGCAGTACGAGCAGCTCGCCGACCAGTGGTGGGAGCCGCGCGGCGGTTTCGCCGGCCTGCACTGGCTGGCCGTCGCCCGGGCGGCCAACGTGCCGCCTGCCGGCCGGCCCGCCGCCGTGCTCCTCGATGTGGCGTGCGGGGGCGGACTGCTGGCTCCACATCTGGCCGCCAAGGGCTACCGCCACCTGGGGATCGACCTGTCGCCGACCGCCGTACGGGTGGCGCGCGACCACGGCGTGCGCCCGGTCCGCGGTGACGTCGCCCGGCTCCCGTTCGCCGACGGGATCGCCGACGTGGTCGTGGCTGGCGAGATCCTCGAGCACGTGCCCGACCTACCGGGCGTGGTCGGCGAGCTGGCCCGGGTGTTGCGGCCGGGCGGCGTACTGGTCCTCGACACCATCGCCCGGACGAGGTTCGCCCGCTTCACGGCGATCACGGTGGCCGAGCGGATGCCGGCCGGCCCCCCCAGGCTGCTGCATGACCCTGCGTTGTTCGTCGACCGGGCCGAGCTGCGGCGCGAGTGCGCAGGCCATGGCATCCGGCTGGAGCTGGCCGGCCTGCGCCCCAGCCTCAGCGACTACGTGGGCTGGTTGGCCGGCCGACGGTCCGGCGTACGGATGCTGCGCACCCGCAGCACGTCCGGGCTCTTCCAGGGCGTTGGCGTCAAGGAGCCCGAGTGACCGCCGTGGCGCCCGCCCGCGCCCGTACGCCGGCGCAGGCGTTGGCCGCGGCCCGCTCGGTGGCGCCGGTGTTCGCGGAGCGCGCCTCGGCTCACGACCGCGACGGCTCCTTCCCGGTCGAGGACTTCGCCGCCTTGCGCGACGCCGGGCTGATGGGACTGATGACACCCGCGGAGCTCGGCGGCGCGGGCGCCGGCTTCGCGGACTACGCCGAGGTCGCGATGGTGCTGGCCGAGGGCAGCGGGGCGACCGCGCTGGTCTACAACATGCACGCGTCGGTCACCGGGGCGCTGTCCCGGACCTCCGACGAGCTGGCCCGGGCGATCGGCGTGCCGGACAGCTACTTCGAGATGCGCGACCGGGTGCTGGCCGCGGCCGCCGAGGGCGCGTTCTACGCCGTCGCGATGTCCGAGCGCGGCGCGGGCTCGCGGCTCTCGGCGATGACCACGACCTACGAACCGGTCGAGGGGGGGTTCCGCATCGTCGGCACCAAGACGTTCTGCTCCGGCGCGGGCCATGCCGACGCCTACCTGGTCGCGGCCAAGGCACCGGGGAGCGACCCCCCGAAGGTGTCGCACTTCCTGGTGCCGGCGGGGGCGGGCATCACCGTCGTGCCGACCTGGGACTCACTCGGCATGCGGGCCACCGGCAGCCACGACGTGCACCTCGACCTGGTGGCGCCACCGGAGAGCCTGCTCGGTGGGCTCGAGGGGTTGACGCTGCTGCTCGCCGAGGTGATGCCGCAGTGGCTGATCGCCTCCTACGCCGCGGTGTACGTCGGCGTAGCCGCGGCCGCGCTCTCGACCGCGGTCACCTATGCGCGGGAGCGGGGGCTGGACCGGCTGCCGATGGTGCGCGCCCGGCTCGGACGCGCCGACGCCGCCGTCGCCGCCGCCCGCGAGGTGGTCCGTACGGCGGCCCGCCAGGTCGACGCCGACCCCGGCACCGAGGAGACCAACCGCTGGATCTGGCGGGCCAAGCTCGTGGCCGGTGACACCGCAGCGGAGGTCGCCGGCAGCCTGCTGGAGGCGTGCGGCACCGCCGCCACCCGGCGCGGCCATCCGCTGGAGCGGATCTACCGCGACGCCCGGTGCGGGGCCCTGCAACCGGCCACCAGTGACGTGTGCGCCGACTGGCTGGGCCTCGCGGCGCTCGGCCGCGACCCCGACGCCGACGCGGAGGTGCCGCGGTGGTGAGCGCCGCAGCGGTCGGCCAGGGCGCCGCCGTACCGCCGCCGATGTCGCAGGCCGCGCTGTGGGAGGGCTTCTTCCGCGAGCACTACGCCGGCAACCGCACCGCCGAGCGGGTCTGGCGCGGCGCCGGGATCGCTACCCGGCACGGCGTGGTCAACCCGGTCGACGAGGACGTCTCGGCGTGGGGCACGGGCGCACGGATGGCGCGCTACGCCGCCGAGGCGCTGCCGCTGGGCAAGGGCGCGGTCGCCGCCGCGCTGGCCGACGCCGACATGGACGCCGCCGAGGTCGGGCTGCTGGCGGTGGTGTCCTGCACCGGCTACGCCACGCCCGGTCTCGACATCGCGCTCGGCCGGGACCTCGGCATGCGGCCGGACGTGCACCGGCTGATGATCGGCCACATGGGCTGCTATGCGGCGCTGCCGGCGCTCGGCGCGGCCGCCGACTTCGTGGTCGCCCGCGCGCGCCCCGCCGTGCTGGTCTGCCTCGAGCTCACCAGCCTGCACGTTCAGCCGGCCAGCTCAACCGCCCGCGGGCCGCACCCGACCGCCGACGACCTGGAGCAGATGGTCGCCGCCGCGCTCTTCTCGGATGCGGCGGCGGCCCTCGTTCTGCGCCCGGACGCGCCGGGGCTCGAGGTGGTCGACGTGGTCGCCCACACCGACGTCTCCACCAGCGACCACATGACCTGGAACGTCACTGATCTCGGCTTCCGGATGGGCCTGTCGGCGCGGGTTCCCTCCGTGCTGGCTCGCCATGTCGGCCCGGTGGTGGAGGGGCTGCTGGGCCGGCACGGGCTGGCGGTCGGCGACGTGGCCGGCTGGGCCGTGCACCCGGGCGGGCGGCGGATCGTCGAGGTGGTCGGCGAGCGGCTCGGCCTCTCCCCGGCGGCGCTGGCGCCGTCGTACGACGTGCTGCGCGACTACGGCAACGCCTCCTCCGCCACGGTGCTGCTCGTGCTGGAGCAGCTGTGCCGGGAGCGGTCGTTCGCACCGGGTGACGCGGTGGTCGCGATGGCCTTCGGGCCTGGTCTCACGCTCTACGCGGCGCTGCTGCGCCAGACCGGCTAGGTCGGGGTCTGGACCAGGCGCCGCAGGGCTGACTCGCGCCGCAGGCCGGGTCGCGCCTCCCGCTCGACGCCCGTGACCCGTCCGTCGTCGCGAACCAGCACCACGGTCGGCCCGCGGGCGGCGTAGTCAGCGGCCAGCCGGCCCTCGACGTCGTACGCCGGCAGCGCCGACCCGTGCCGCGCGGCGGCCACCAGGGCGGCCAGCTCGTCGTCGTGGGCGCCAGACGCGACGAGCACCAGCCGAAGACCGAACTCGGCCGCCTGTCCGCTGAGCTCGTCCACGAGGTCGCCACATCGGCAGGGGCTCGGCAGCAGCGCGAGGACGGCCGGTCGCAGGTCGCGGACCGGCCGGCCGGCACCATTGATCCGCAGCTGCCGGTCGACGACGAGCCCACCGACGCTGCCGACCGGTGCGGGGGGTGCCGCGTCGAGCGGCTGCCGTGTCGCCCGCTCCCGGCTGCCGCTGGGCACCACCAGCGCGAGCAGGGTGCCGAACACCGCGACGACCGACAGGACGCCGGCAACGAGTGGTCCGGACAGCCCGTACCGGTGCCAGCGACGGGTCAGGAAGAGCCGGCCCAGCCGGGCCCGCCGCGCGGTGGCGGCCTGCTCCCGGCGCCACGCCCGCACGTCGAGCTCCAGCCCACGCGCGTCATCGGGCACGTGCACGTCGTACCGGGCCTCGTCACCGCTCGTCGGCCCGCCGGCCACCGCCATGCCGGCAGTATGGGCGCCGATCGGTTCGAAGGTGCGGCCGGCTTTCCGGTAGGCCCCACCATCTACCCCGCCCCAAGCACTTCCCGGGGCGGTTGTCAAGGGGTGAACGCGGCCGGATCAAGCCGCTGACCTGCGGTAACGGCGAAAGGGTGAGTTTCGGTTAGGCCTTTCGCGTGCTACCCTCACCGCAGGGGAAGGGGATCTTCAGACATGACTTTCCAGGTCGGCGAGACCGTTGTCTACCCCCATCACGGGGCAGCCCTGATCGAGGCGCTCGAGACCCGCACCGTTCGCGGCGAAGAGAAGCTCTACCTCGTGTTGAAGGTCGCCCAGGGTGACCTGACGGTCCGGGTGCCGGCCGACAACGCCGAGTTCGTCGGTGTGCGCGATGTGGTCGGGCAGGAGGGCCTGGACCATGTATTCGAGGTCCTGCGTGCCCCGCACGCCGAAGAGCCGACCAACTGGTCCCGTCGCTACAAGGCCAACCTCGAGAAGCTGGCTTCCGGCGATGTCAACAAGGTGGCCGAGGTCGTGCGTGACCTGTGGCGGCGCGACCGCGAGCGCGGGCTGTCCGCCGGTGAGAAACGGATGCTTGCCAAGGCTCGCCAGATCCTGGTGAGCGAGCTGGCGCTGGCCGAGGGCACCAACGAGGACAAGGCCGAGATCATCCTCGACGAGGTCCTCGCAACCTAGCGGCGAGAACTGCCGCCGGCGGGTTGGGCAAGGCACCGGACCTGCCGATATCCCCTCCATCCTCGGATGGAGGGAGCGCCGTGTCCATGCGGTCCCGAGTGCGCCGCGTGCCCAGTGCCGCGGTAGAGCTGTTCCGGCTTCTCGTCGTTGTTTTCTGCGCCGGCGCTGGTTTCGAGGTCGCGCGGCTCATCGACCGCAGAGGCGACGTCCTCGGCCCTTTCAACGGTGTCGCGGCGGGCGTGATCGTCGGTTCGGGTATCGGCTACGTCCTCGGCGGCGTGCTCGGGCGAAAGACCGTGACCGCGGTCGACCGCACCGAGGCCACGCTGCGCGAGGTCTCTGCGGAGTCACTGGGCGCCGGGGCGATGGGGCTGGTCGGCGGGGTTGTGGTGGGGGCAGCGGTCGCGTGGCCGGTGTTCTTCCTGGGCGAGATCTTCTTCGGCCTGCCGTTGTTCGCGTTCGCGGTCGCCGGGCTCGGGCTGACCGGCCTGCGGCTGGGCGTGGGGCGTCGGGATGCCGTCATCGCGCTGTTCGGCGCCCATGCTGGCCTGGCGCCGCGGTCCACCCCTTCGGTCGCGCTGCCGCGAATCGTGGACACCTCGGTGGCGATCGACGGCCGGATCCTCGACGTCGTGCGGGCCGGGTTCCTGCACGGTCGGATGTTGATTCTCCGACCGGTGCTGGCCGAGCTGCAGGGGCTCGCTGACGCCGGTGACGACCTGCGCCGCGGCCGGGGGCGGCGGGGTCTCGAGGTGCTGGAGGTGCTCCGCCGGGAGGTCGGTGTCGAGGTGGAGCTGGTGGACGACGACGTACCGGCGGTGCCAGAGGTCGACGCCAAGCTGGTGCGTGCCTGCCTGGACCGATCCGCCGCGCTGCTGACCCTGGACACGAACCTGGCCAAGGCGGCGGCGCTCGCCGGCGTACAGGTGCTGAACCTGCACGCGCTCACGCTGGCGCTGCGCCCCGCGGTCAGTGCCGGAGAGAATGTGTCGGTGTTGCTCACCAAGCCGGGCAAGGAGGCAGGGCAGGCTGTCGGCTACCTGGACGACGGGACCATGGTGGTCGTGGAGCGGTCCCGCGACCTGGTGGGCGAGGAGGTGTCGGTGCGGGTAACCAGCGTGCTCACGACGGCCAACGGCCGGATGGTGTTCGCCAGTCCGCACGGGGACCCGCCGGAGGTCGCCCGTCCGGGACCGCGGCGGCGGGCGGGTACCCGCGGGTGACGGTCGCCGCCATCGTGCCGGCTGCCGGCCGAGGGACCCGCCTCGGGCCCGGGGCGCCCAAGGCGCTACGCGTGCTCGGCGGCGTACCCATGCTCGTGTACGCCGTCCGCGCGCTGGCAGCCGCTCGGCTGGTGGACCGGGTCGTGGTCGCGGCGCCGGTCGACGAGGTGTCCGAGGTCACGGCGTTTCTCGCCAGGAGCGGTCCGGCCGACGTCCTGGTCGTGGCCGGGGGTGCCACCCGGCAGGAGTCCGTCGCCCTGGCGCTGGCGGGTCTCGACGACGACGTCGACGTGGTTCTCGTCCACGATGCTGCGCGACCGCTGGCGCCCAGCGAGCTCGTTGACCGGGTTGCCGCCGCGGTCCAGGCGGGCGCACCGGCGGTGGTGCCCGGCCCCCCGTTCACGGACACGGTCAAACGGGTGGACGCGGCGGGCGCCGTTACCGAGACCCTGGAC
>JBPCOX010000198.1:0-4396 GCA_050999825.1 Mycobacteriales bacterium | reverse complement strand
AGCCGCCGAGCCGCTGTCCGCCGGCACCGGCGGCGCCTGCGACCTGCGGCAGCAGTGGCCCTGCGCCGCTGTGGCCGACCAGCACCAGAGGCGGCACGAGCTCCGTCCCGGCGAGCTGCCCGGTTGCGGCTGCCACGTACCGGTGTGCGTACGGCGGCGAGTCGTCGCCGGTGACCGACGGCACGGCGACCGGGTGGCCGCCGCTGCGCAGCACATCGGGCAGCCGGCCCCACGACGTCGGGCCGACCAGTGGGCTGTGCAGGAACACCAGGCTGCCGAGGCGCACGCCGCCCAGCCTCCCCTATGGTCCCGGCGTGGCCGTTGATCGGGACGCTCTGCTCGAGATTCTCCGAGCCGACGCGGTCGTGGTCGGCCGGGTGGTGCTCTCCTCGGGGCGGGCGGCCGACCACTACGTCGACCTGCGCCGGGTGACGCTCTCGAGCGTCGGGGCGCCGCTGGCCGGCCGGGTGATGCTCGAGCTGACCCGCGGGCTGGAGTACGACGCCGTGGGCGGGCTCACCCTGGGCGCCGACCCGCTCGCCGCCGCGATGCTGCACGCCGCGGCAGCGACCGGCCGGCGTCTGGACGCCTTCGTCGTACGCAAGGAAGGAAAGGCGCACGGCCTGCAGCGCCGGATCGAGGGACCGGACGTCACCGGCCGCCGGGTGCTGGCGGTCGAGGACACGTCCACCACCGGCGCGTCCGTCCTCACCGCGGTCGGGGCACTGCGGGAAGCCGGGGCGGACGTGGTGGCGGTCGCCGTCCTGGTGGAGCGGGGGGCCGCGCCGGCGATCGTCGCTGCGGGGCTGCCCTATCTGGCGGCGTACAGCATGGCGGACCTGGGGCTGGACTAAGCGGGTCGGATGGTGCCGCGGGCGATCTGACCGATCGCACCGGCCCGGCGCATGGGCCTGCCGTTCACCGAGATGGTGGTCGCGCCCGCGTTGTCCAGGAACACGTAGAGCGAGCTGGCGGCGAAGGATGCCCTCTCGCCGTGCACCATTCGCCGATCGATCAGCAGCTGGCCTGGTCGGGTGACGCGTACCCAGCTGGAGCTCCCGGTGATGACCACCTGGAACGTCGCCAGCCGTGGCCGGTGCGGCGGTGAGGGCGACGGTCGGGGGGACGCCGGCGGTGGTGGGGACGCAGAGGTTGCCGGCGGGCTGGCGGTGGCCGGGGGACCGGTCGAAGCCGGGCCGCTTCCCGAAGAGGACCGGTGGGCAGCGGGACCGAGATCGCCCTGCGCCCGGCTGGCCAGCCACGCCAGCGGAACCGTGACCGCCGCGAGGGCCAGCAGCGTCGCCAGCACCGGCAGCAGCCGCGGTCGCCCCGCCGCGGTGGCCCCGCGGCGGGGTGGCGCCGGCCGGCGATGGCGTCCGGACATGCCCGCATTGTGCGCCCGGACCGCGCCGCGCCACGGTCGCCCGGCCGGTGCGGCGGGCGGGCGTTCCCGTAGCGTCTGCCGCCGTGGCTACCTACCGCACCGCCCTCGTGACCGGTGCCTCCAGCGGCATCGGGGAGTGCTTCTCCCGGCGGCTCGCTGCCGCCGGGAGCGACCTGGTGGTGGTGGCCCGGCGTACCGACCGGCTGGCTGCGCTGGCCCGGGAGCTACGGGCGGCGTACGACGTCGAGATCGAGGTCCTCGGCGCCGACCTGCTCGACCTGCCGGCTCTCGCCGCCGTCGAGCAGCGCCTGTCCGATGCCGACCGGCCGGTCGACCTGCTGGTCAACAACGCCGGCTTCGGCACCTCTGGCCCGTTCGCCGAGCTGCCCGTGCAGCATGAGGACGAAGAGGTCCGGCTCAACGTCCTCGCGCTGGTGCGGCTCACCCGCGCGGCGCTGCCCGGCATGATCGAGCGCGGTCACGGCGGAGTTCTCAACGTCTCGTCGATGGCCGGCTTCCAGCCGGCGGCGTTCCGGGCGACGTACGCCGCGACGAAGGCATTCGTGACCAGCTTCACCGAGGCGCTGGCCGGCGAGCTGCGCGGAACCGGGGTGAGTGCCACCGCGCTCTGCCCGGGGTTCACCCACACGGAGTTCCACCAGACGAACGACTTCTTCCCCGTGGACCGCGTTCCCGGCCCGTTCTGGCTGGCTGCGGAGGACGTGGTCGACGCGGGGCTGCGCGCGGTCGAGAACGGCCGTCCGCTCTCGATCCCGGGAGGGCAGTACCGGGCGCTCGCCACACTCTCCCGGTTGGCGCCACGGTCGCTGGTGCGCGCGGTGACGGGCAGGGTGCGTTGAGCTCCTCAGCCGGCCCGCTCCGGCGTACGCCGCTGGCGCAGCACCTCCACCAGGATCGGCAGCAGGGACAGTGCCACGATCCCCACGATCAGCAGCTCCAGATGGTTCGCGACGAACTTCACGTTGCCGAGCCGGTAGCCCAGCAGCGTCACGGAGATCGTCCACATCAGACCGCCGACCACGTTCCAGAGCGTGAAGATCCGTGCCGGCATCTGCACCACCCCGGCGAGCGGGTTCATGAAAGTGCGCACGATGGGCACGAACCGCGCGAGCACGACGGCCTTGCCCTCGCCGAAGCGCTCCAGGACGCGTTCGGCCCGCGCGACGTTGGATCGCCGGAACAGCCGCGAGTCCTCCCGCTCGAAGAGCACCGGACCGGCGCGGCGGCCGATGAGGTAGCCGACCTGCGCCCCGGCGATGGCCGCCACCGGCAGCGTCACGAGCAGCAGCGGCAACGACAGGTGTACGCCGGGCAGCCCGCCCGCCGCGGCCAGGCCGGCCAGGAACAGCAGGGAGTCGCCCGGGAGGAAGAAGCCGAGCAGCAGACCGGTCTCGGCGAATACGATCACGAGGAGACCGATCGTGCCGAACGTCTCGACCAGCGACCGGGCGCTGAGCAGGTTGACGGCGACTATGGGGGCGCTGAGGGGCACCCGAAGAACGCTACCGGCGCGAGCCCGTCACCAAGACCGCGACGCGGCGTGAAGACTTGTGCCGGCCCGCGGCGGTACAAGTCTTCAGCGAGAGGGAGAGCGCCATGCCCGAACGTCTGGTCGTGATCGGCGGGGATGCCGCCGGAATGGCGGCCGCCTCGCAGGCCCGCCGCCGCCGCGACCCGGACGACCTGGCGATCGTCGCCTTCGAACGCGGCCACTACACGTCATACAGCGCCTGCGGGATCCCCTACTTCGTCGGGGGCCTGGTGAAGAGCCAGGACGAGCTGGTTGCCCGGGCACCCGAGGTCTTCCGTCGCGACTTCTCGATCGACGCCCGTACCAGGCAGGAGGTCACGGAGGTCGACCTGGCTCGGCGCGAGGTGCGGGTGCGCGACCTCGACGGCGGGCGGGAGTACGCCGAGCCGTTCGACTCACTGATGATCGGCACCGGCTCCGTGCCGATGCGCCCGCCGGTTCCCGGCATCGACGCGGACGGGGTGTACGGCGTCCAGACCCTCGACGACGGCGTCGCTCTCCGCCGGGAGCTCGACTCCGGCCGGGTCCGCCGGGTGGTGGTGGTCGGCGGCGGTTACATCGGGCTGGAGATCGCCGAAGCGGCGACCGGCCGGGGACTGCAGGTGACCGTGGTCGACCTGGCTCGGACGCCGGTGAGCACCTTCGACCCCGACATCGGGGAGTTCATCGCCACCGCCGTCCGCGGTCTCGGCATCGAGCTGGTGCTCGGAGAGGCGGTCACCGCGGTCGAGACGACGGCTCGCGGTCGCGCCGCCGCCGTCCACACTGCGACCGGCCGGGAGCTGCCGGCCGACGTGGTGGTGCTCGGGCTCGGCGTACGCCCGAACGTCGCCCTGGCCGACGCGGCCGGCGTACCGCTCGGCCCCAGCGGCGGCATCGCGGTCGACCAGCGGATGCGCACGTCGGTCGACGGCGTCTGGGCGGCCGGTGACTGCGTCGAGTCGGTGCACCGGCTCTCCGGGCAGCGGGTCGTAGTCGCGCTCGGGACGCACGCCAACAAGCAGGGTCGGGTCGCCGGGATCAACCTCGGCGGCGGCTATGCCACCTTTCCGGGCGTGATCGGTACGGCGGTGACGAAGATCTGCGACCTGGAGGTTGCCCGCACCGGTCTCTCCGAGCAGGAGGCCCGGGACGCCGGCTTCGAGTTCGTCACCGCGCACGTCGACTCGACCACCCGTGCCGGCTACTACCCTGGCGCCCAGCCGATCCGGGTCAAGATGACCACCGAGCGACGTTCCGGCCGGCTGCTGGGGGCGCAGATCGTCGGCCGCGAGGGCGCCGCCAAGCGGATCGACGTACTCGCTGCCTGCATCTGGAACGCGATGACGGTCGAGGAGGTGCTGAGCCTGGACCTGTCCTACGCGCCGCCGTTCGCGCCGGTGTGGGACCCGGTGCTGATCGCCGCCCGCAAGGCGTGGGAGGCGGTCGAGGCCGACATCGCCAGCAGCTCGACGTCGGGT
>JBPCOX010000186.1:0-3615 GCA_050999825.1 Mycobacteriales bacterium | reverse complement strand
CCAGGTCGCCGGTTCGTGGTTTCCTCAGCGCTGTTGCCCGGGCCCATCTCCCCCATCCCCCCGAGCACCGCCCAGGACCGGCGGCCGGCCGCCATGGCCACCAGTGCCCGCAGGGCGGCCCGCATCGACTCGGGGTTGGCGTTGTATGCGTCGTTGACGATCGTGACGCCGTCGGGGGTCTCGGTGACCTCCATCCGCCACCGGCTGGCGGGCCGCGCGGCGGCCAGGCCGGCGGCAATGTCCGCCGGCGAGGCACCGAGCTCGACGGCGACCGCTGCGGCCGCGAGGGAGTTCGACACCAAGTGCTCGCCGTACTGGCCGAGCCGCACCGGTGCGGAGCCGTGAGGTGTGTGCAGCGTGTATGCCGGCCGCCCCGACGGGTCGAGCCGGACGTCGGTCGCGCGCACGTCGGCCGCCGCGGCCCGCCCGAAGGTGACGACCCGGGCCCCGGTACGCCGGCCCATGGCCAGGGTCGCCGGGTCGTCGGCGTTGAGCACCGCCACCCCGGCTGTCGGCAGGGCATCCACCAGCTCCGCCTTGGCCCGGGCGATGGCCTCGCGGGTGCCGAACTCGCCGAGGTGCGCCGTACCGACGTTGAGCTCGACGGCCACGTCCGGCGGGGCGACGGCGCAGAGGGCCGCGATGTGGCCGAGGCCGCGGGCGCTGTACTCCAGGACCAGGAAGCGGGTGGACGCCGTCAGCCGGCAGACGGTGAGCGGCAGGCCGATCTCGTTGTTGAACGACCCCGCCGTTGCCACCGTCTCGCCTAGGGGGGGCAGCAGCGCGGCAAGCAGGTCCTTGGTGCCGGTCTTGCCGCTCGAGCCGGTGACGCCCACCACGCGCAGATCGCCGCCGGCGGCCCGGCGGTCGAACACCGCCCGCGCCAGCCGCGCCAGGGCCACCACGCCGTCCGCCACGACGACCGCCGGCGAGCCGACCGGCCGCTCGGCGAGCACCGCGGAGGCACCGGGACGGAACGCCGACAGCGCGAAGTCGTGCCCGTCGACCCGTTCCCCCGGCAGCGCGACGAAAAGGGCGCCCGGGCTCACCTGCCGCGAGTCGACGACGACGGCACCGCAGATCGCAGCGCCGGGGTCGGGAACGCCGTCCAGCCGGCCGCCGGTGGCCGCCGCCACCTCGGCGAGCGACAACGGGATCACGCGACGCTCCCCGCCGGCGTCAGTGCTGCCCGCAGCACCACCCGGTCGTCGAACGGCGCCACCGTGTCGGCCAGCTCCTGGCCCGACTCGTGGCCCCGGCCCGCGACGACCACGGTGTCACCGGGTCGGGCCAGCTCGACGGCGAGGGCGATGGCGGCCGCCCGGTCCGGCTCGACGATCGGGGCCGCCCCGCCGGCAGCGGCGGCTCCGGCCAGCATGGCGTCGAGGATCGCCACCGGGTCCTCCGAGCGCGGGTTGTCGGTGGTGAAGACGGCGATGTCCGCGCCGGCCACCGCCGCCGCCCCCATCTGCGGCCGCTTGAGCCGGTCACGGTCCCCGCCGCAGCCCAGAACGACGAGCAGCCGGCCGGCGGTCGCCGGGCGCAGGGCGGCCAGCAGGTTCGCCACGGCCTGCGGCGTATGGGCGTAGTCGACGAGGGCGAGGAAGGACTGGCCGGCGTCGATGCGCTCCATCCGCCCCGGCACCGCCCTCAGCGCGCCGATCCCGCCGGCCGCCCGGCCGGCCGGCAGCCCGGCCGCGGCCAGCGCGACGATGGCAAGGGCGGCGTTGTCGACGTTGAACCGACCGGGCAGCCGCACCACGGCCGGGATCTCGACGCCGGCCGGCCCCGCCAGGGTGAACGTGCTCTCCTGCTCGAGAACGGCGATGTCCTTGCCGGCCCAGTCCGCGGCCACCGCGCCGGAGGGCGACACGGTGATGACCGGGATCGCGGCCTGGCCCGCCAGCCGGGCACCGTGGGGATCGTCGACGTTCACCACCCCGAGGGCGGCCCGTTCCGGGGTGAACAGCGACGCCTTGGCGGCGTAGTAGGTCTCGAGATCTCCGTGGAAGTCCAGGTGGTCCTGCGACAGGTTCGTGAAGACCGCGACGTCGAAGCGCAGCCCCTCCACCCGGCAGAGGGCCAGCGCATGGCTGGAGACCTCCGTCGCGACCGCGTCGGCGCCACGCTCCAGCATCACCGCGAGCAGCCCCTGCAGCTCAGGCGCCTCGGGTGTGGTGCGCAGGCTCGGCAGCGCCTCCCCGGCCACCCGGGTCTCGACGGTGCCGATCAGGCCCGGCGTACGGCCCACCGCCCGCAGCCCGGCCTCGAGGAGGTGGGACGTGGTGGTCTTGCCGTTGGTCCCGGTCACGCCGAGCAGCAACAGCGACTCCCCCGGCCACCCGTAGACCCAGCCGGCCACCACGCCGAGCACCTCCCGGGGGGCCGGCAGGACGACGACCGGGATTCCCGCCCGTTCGGCGCGGGCCCGCCCGTCCGGGCTGGTGAGCACCGCCACGGCGCCGGCCCGAGCTGCATCGCGGGCGAAGTCGGCACCGTGGGCGCGGGTGCCCGGCAGCGCGGCGTAGAGGTCCCCGGGTCGTACGGCGCGGGAGTCGAGCGTCACGCCGGTGAGCTGCGCACCGGGCGCCGGCAGGCCGCTCCAGGCCGCCTCCGGCAGCAACTGCGCCAGCCCGGTGAGCGGCCTGGGGAGGACTCTCTCCGGCCGCCACGGGAGAGGGCCGGCTGCAGCGGGCACGGTGCCGAGGCTACCCGTCAGGGCGCGACCAGCTGGGCATGCGGCGGGCTGGTCCCCGTGGGGGCGATGCGCCGGCTGGTGAGCGCGAACGACATCACCTCGCGGAAGACCGGCGCGGCCACGATCCCGCCGAAGTGCCCGTTCACCGGAGCCTGCAGGACCACCGCGACCACCAGCTGCGGCCGGTCGGCCGGCGCGAAGCCGACGAAGGAGGAGGTGTATCGACCCTGTACGTAGCCACCGCGGGGTGCGACCAGCTGCGCGGTGCCGGTCTTGCCGGCGACCCGGTAGCCGCGGATCTGGGCCCGCGGCGCGGTTCCCTGATCGGTCGTGGCGGCCTCCAGCATGTCGCGCAGCTGGGCGCTCACCAGCGGGGTCAGCACCCGGCGCGTCGTGGCGGGCGGCGCCGGCGTCAACCGCCCGTCCGGGCCGATCGTGCCCCGCACCAGCCGGGGGGTCGCCCGTACGCCGCCGTTGGCGACGGTCGCGTAGACCGAGGCGACCTGCAGCGCGGTCACCGACACGCCCTGCCCGAACGCGATCGTGGGCAGCTGGGTGCCGCTCCACCGGTCCGGGGGCGGCAGGATGCCCCGGCTCTCCCCCGGCAGCCCGATGCCGGTGGTAGAGCCGAACCCGAAGCTCCGCAGGTACCGGTAGAGGGTGTCCTTGCCGATCTTCTGGGCCACCTGGATGGTGCCGATGTTGCTCGACTTGGCCAGTACGCCGGTGAAGGTCAGCCGCTCGAGGGGGTGCGACTCGGCGTCGTGGAACGTCTTGTCGTAGATCTTCAGCTCCGGCGGCACGGTGATGACGGTGTCCGGTGTGACGGCGCCGGTGGACAGGGCCGCGGCCGCGGTGATGACCTTGTTGACACTGCCCGGCTCGTAGACGTCGGAGACGGCCCGGTTGCCGCGGTC
>JBPCOX010000127.1:0-7469 GCA_050999825.1 Mycobacteriales bacterium | reverse complement strand
CGCCGCCCTCGTCACCGGGTGATGGGCGGGTCGTAGGTGGGGTCACTGTGCGCCGTACGACCCCGCGCCGGGCTCTGAGACAAGCCCACCTTGTGGTCATAGCCGGCGACGTAGTCGGCGTCGGGTGCTCGGCGCAGCAGAGCTGGCGGGCCGCCGCGGTCGTCTAACTTGACGGGGTGACCGCCCCCCCGAGAACCACTCGACCATGGTGGGCGGACGCCGTCTTCTACCAGGTCTACGTCCGCAGCTTCGCCGACTCCGACGACGATGGCGTCGGAGACCTCGCCGGGCTCCGCAGCCGGCTGCCGTACCTGCGCTCGCTGGGAGTGGACGCGCTGTGGCTGACGCCCTTCTACCCCTCCCCGATGGCGGACCACGGCTACGACGTCGCCGACCCGCGCGACGTCGACCCGCTCTTCGGCGACCTGGTCGGCTTCGACGCGTTGCTGAGGGACGCCCACGCATCGGGCCTGCGGGTGGCGGTCGACGTGGTGCCCAACCACTCCAGTGACCGGCACCCGTGGTTTCTCGCAGCGCTGGCGGCCGCGCCAGGTGGCCCGGAGCGCAACCGTTACATCTTCCGCGACGGCCGTGGCGCCGGCGGCACCGAGCCGCCGAACAACTGGGACTCGGTCTTCGGCGGAGCGGCCTGGACCCGGGTCGAGGACGGCGGCCGGCCGGGCCAGTGGTACCTGCACCTGTTCGCACCCGAGCAGCCGGACCTCAACTGGCGCAACGCCGACGTGCGGGCCGACTACGAGCGCACGCTGCGGTTCTGGCTGGAGCGCGGCGTGGACGGCTTCCGCATCGACGTGGCGCACGGCCTCATCAAGGACTCCCGGCTGAGAGACAACCCCGGCCGGTTCGAGCCCGACCGCCTCGGCCACGGCGAAAACGACCGGAACAGCTGGGACCAGCCGGAGGTGCACGAGATCTACCGGAGCTGGCGCCGGCTCCTCGACACCTACGACGGGCAGCGGATGATGGTTGGCGAGGTGTGGCTGCGCGACGTCGCGGCCACCGCCCGCTACGTCCGCCGCGACGAGCTGCACCTGGTCTTCAACTTCCGGCTGCTCCTCGCGGGCTGGGACGCCGTCGAGCTGCGGGGCGCCGTCGAGGCCTCGCTCGCGGCGATGGCGGAGGTCGGGGCGCCGTCGAGCTGGGTGCTGTCCAACCACGACGTCGTGCGTCATCCCACCCGGTACGGCGGTGGCGAGCTCGGCCGGCGCCGCGCGCGGGCGGCTGCACTCCTGCTGCTCGCGCTGCCTGGGGTGGCCTATCTCTACGCCGGCGAGGAGCTGGGGCTGCCCCAGGTCGAGGTTCCCCCGGCGGCCCGGCAGGACCCGATCTGGGAACGGTCGGGGCAGCGCCGTCCTGGCCGGGACGGCTCGCGGGTTCCGTTGCCGTGGTCGGGGGTCGCGCCGCCGTACGGCTTCTCCTCCGACGGCGTCGCGACGTGGCTGCCGATGCCCGGCGACTGGGCCGCCCTGACGGTCGCCGCGCAGGAGCGCGACCCCGCATCCATCCTCGCGCTGTACCGGCAGGCGCTGGCCCTGCGCCGCTCGGAGCTAACCGGCCGGGGAGCGCAGCTGCGATGGCTGGAAGCCGGGCCGGGCGCGGTCGGGTTCGACCGCGACGGCTTCGGCTGCGTGCTCAACGCCGGCGGTACGCCGGTGGAGCTGCCGCCCGGGCAGCTGCTGCTGGTCAGCGACCCGCTCATCGAGGGCCAGCTTCCACCCGACACGGCGGCGTGGGTCCGCTGCAGCTGACCACCACCACAAAGCCCCGGAGGTCCGAAGACCTCCGGGGCTTTGGGTCGTACGAGGTGCTAGGTCAGGCGACGCTCAGCGTCACGACGTCGTAGACGCCACCGAGGGCCTCCATGAAGTAGCCCCCCTTGACCTTCGAACCGTGCAGGATGAGCGACTTGCTGTTGAGCAACGGCACGATGGGAGCGTCCTTCATGATCAGCTCGTCCGCCTCGCCGTAGGCCTTCCCGATCTTCTCCGGGTCGGTCATCTTGGAGATCTCGTCAAACTTGGCGTTGACCGCGTCGTTGTTGTACTGCGACACGTTGTTGTTGCCCTGGGGCTGGATGTTGCGCCCGTCGAAGAGGACCGGGAGCACCGTGCTGGCCGATGGCCAGTCGGGGCACCAGCCGTAGAACACCATCTGGGGCTCCTTGGCGGTGTCGCCGATCTCGGTGTAGTAGACCGACTGGTCGACCTGGTCCACGTTGACCTTGATGCCGACCCGGGCCAGCGCGGCCTGGATGGCAACGGCGGTGGTGACGCCCTTGCCCTTGTTGGTGGTCTTCAGCGTCACGGGGAAGCCGTTCGGGAACCCGGCCTCGGTGAGCAGCTGCTTGGCCTTCTCGACGTCGCCGGTCGCATCCGCCTTGTAGAGGTCGAAGTCCTTGTGGCCGTTGAGCGACGGCACGATGATCGTGCTGGCGTAGTCACCGGCGCTCGGACCGCCACGGGCGGTCCGGTAGGTCTCCTTGTTGATCGCGTAGTTGATCGCCTGGCGCACCTTGAGGTTGTCCATCGGCGCCTTCTTGGTGTTCAGCGCGAGGTAGCGGTTGCAGTTGTCGAAGCCGCTGTTGGAGCGGCCCTTAACCTGCGGGTTCCCCAGCACCTTGGACAGGTTCTCCGGGGCGACCGTGGTGTCGAAGTCGATCGCGGTCTGGTCTGGACCGGAGTCACCGATCAGGCGTTGGTCGATGACCGCCGGGTCGAGGCCCTGGGTCACCTTGATGATGTCCGGGTACGCCGGCCGCACGTCGTCGGTCTTGGGGTCCCACTGGTCGTTGCGGACCATCACGATCGACTTGCCGCGCGAGTAGGTCTGGAACTTGTAGGGACCCGAGCTGAACGGCATGCCGTCGTACTTGGTGCCGGTGTCCTTGCTCTTCGGCACCGGGGAGAAGACCGTCAGCGCGACGGTGTAGTCGAAGTCACCGACCGACCGGTTCAGCTTGAAGATGATCGTCTTGTCGTCCGGGGTCTCGATTGCCGAGCAGCCGGTGCCGGTCTTGTCGACGTAGGGACCCTTGTAGTCCTTGCAGTCGAGGTACTGCCGGGCGTAGGGCGCGCCCTCGGGCAGGTCGGCCGAGAACGACCGCTCCACGCCATACTTGATGTCCTTGGAGGTGATGGCCGAGCCGTCCTGGAACTTCAGCCCGTCCTTGAGGGTGTACTTCCAGGTCTTGGCCTCGTCGCTCGACTCGCCCTTGCTCTTCGCGAGGTCGGGAATGACCTTGGTGCCCTCCTTGCCGGGGACCGGCTTGTAGGTCATCAGCGTGCGGGCGTAGAGACGGGCGAAGTCGGCGGAGTCGACCACATAGACCCGTGCCGGGTCCAGGTGCTCGAAGTCCGCGGCCATCAGGATGTTGAGGGTGCCGCCCTTCTTGCCCTCGGGCTTCTTGCCGCCCGACGTGCCCGTACTGCTGTTGTCGCTGCCGCCGCCACACGCGGCCGCGGCCAGGGCGACCGTCATCCCGGCCGCCGCGAACTGGGCGCCTCTTTTGCTGAGAGCCATGCTCCTCCTTAGCACTCCGCGTCGCACCAGCGAGCGCGCCGACCCGACGACCTTCGTGGACCGGATGTCCCACCGCACGCCGCCGCGAAGGTCGCCGACGGATACGGGAACGTTCTTGCACCGTATGCCGTCGGCCGCGAGCTCGGGTAGCGATGTTGCCGGCCCCCCGTCGAATTGTGACCACCTAGTTACCAAGGCCGCACGCCGGCTCGGCGTCGCCAGCAGCACCGCCGAGGACGGGTGGAGCCCCCCCCGGCGCTTGAGTGTCCCGCTGTTCTTTGGTGTTGTGGGTGACATGGGCGTCTTAGAGATCCGCACCTACCGGCTGAAGCCGGACACCGGTGCTGCCTTTCATTCGACGATGGTCGAGCGATGCATGCCGCTGCTGGGGCGGTTCGGCATCCGGGTCTTGCGGTTCGGCCCGTCGGAGCGCAACGAAGACGGAGTCGAGGAGTACGTCCTGCTGCGGTCGTTCGAGTCGTTGCCGGCGCGGGACGAGCAGGAAGAGCGGTTCTACGGATCCGAGGAGTGGCAGAGCGGCCCCCGGCGGGACATCGTCAGCAGGATCGAGAGCTTTCACACCGTCGTCCTGACCGTCCCGGCCGAGGCGATCCAGGCCCTCGCAACCTGACCGTGCCCGACCGGGTCAGAGCGGCGGTGGCCGGCCCTCGTACGGGGTGCTCAACACGATCGTCGTACGGGTCGAGACGTTGGCGGCGGCGCGGATGTCCTGCAGCAGCGTCTCCAGCTCCGCCGGCGCGCCGACGCGGACCTTGAGGATGTAGCTCTCCTCCCCCGCCACGCTGTGGCAGGCCTCGATCGCGTCCAGGTGGCGCAGGCGCTCGGAGGCGTCATCGGGTGCCGCCGGGTCGATCGGCTTGATCGATACGAATGCCGTCAACGGCAGGCCGACCGCCTCCGCGTCGACGAGCGCGGTGTAACCCCGCAGGACCCCCCGGGCCTCCAGTCGACGGACGCGCTGGTGCACCGCGGAGACCGACAGCCCGGTGGCCCTGGCCAGGTCGGTGAAGCTGGTCCGACCCTCCGCGCACAGCCGGCGCACGATCGCTGCGTCCATCTCCTCCACCGGCTCAGCCCTTGGCGAGGGAGCGGCCGATCACCAGTCGCTGGATCTGGTTGGTGCCCTCGAAGATCTGCAGCACCTTCGCCTCGCGCATGTAGCGCTCCACCGGGTAGTCGGTGGTGTAGCCGTACCCGCCGAGCACCTGGACCGCGTCGGTCGTGACCCGCATCGCCGTGTCGGTGGCGAACAGCTTGGCCATCGCGGCGAAGATCCGGTACGGCGCCCCGGCGTCGCGGCGGCGGGCCGCGTCGAGGTAGAGCGCCCGAGCCGCCGCCACCCCGGTCGCCATGTCGGCGAGCAGGAACGAGACGCCCTGGAAGTCGATGACCGCCGACCCGAACTGGCGACGCTGGCGGGCATAGTCGACGGCCGCGTCGAGGGCCGCCTGGGCGAGGCCGACCGCACAGGCGGCGATCCCGAGCCGGCCACCGTCGAGAGCGGACATGGCGATGGAGAAGCCCTGCCCTTCGGCCCCGAGCCGGCGCCGCACCGGGACGCGGGCCGCGTCGAACACGATCTGGGCGGTCGGCGATGACCGCAGCCCCATCTTGTCCTCCAGCGGCTGGGGCGCCAGGCCCGGCAGCCCGGCCGGGACCAGCAGCGTGGAGATGCCGCGCGAGCCGTCGCCAGAGGTGCGGGCCATGAGGTTGTAGAAGTCGGCCACCCCGGCGTGGGTCACCCACGCCTTGGTGCCGTCGACGACGTAGTCCTCGCCGTCGCGGACCGCCCGGGTGGTGAGCGAGCCGGCGTCGGAGCCGGAGTCGGGCTCGGAGAGGCAGTACGCACCGAGCAGGTCACCGCCGAGCATGTCCGGCAGCCACCGCGACTTCTGCTCCTCGCTCCCGTACGCCGCGAGCGGGAAGCAGGACAGGGTGTGCACGCTGACCCCCTCGGCCACGGTCAGCCAGGCGGCGGCCAGCTCCTCGAGCACCTGCAGGTAGACCTCGTAGGGCTGCGCGGCGCCGCCGTACTCCTCGGGATACGGGAGTCCCAGGAACCCGGCCTTGCCCAGGAGGCGGAACAGCTCGCGTGGGAACTCGCCGGCGGCCTCCATCGCGGCGGCTCGGGGTGCCAGCTCGGCGACGGCGATGTCGCGGGTGAGCTCGAGCAGCTCAGCGGCTTCCGGCGTGGGCAGGGTGCGCTCGACCGCCATGGATGCCAAGCCTGCCACACTGCCCGCCGTGGCGGACCGGCTCATGTTGCTCGACACCGCGTCGCTGTACTTCCGTGCGTTCCACGGCGTACCGGAGACGGTGACGGCGCCGGACGGTACGCCGGTCAACGCCGTGCGCGGCCTGCTCGACTTCATCGCCCGGCTGGTGCGCGACCATCCGCCGGGCCGCCTGGTCGCCTGCATGGACGCCGACTGGCGGCCGGCCTGGAGGGTCGCCGCGGTGCCGTCGTACAAGGCTCACCGGCTCTCCCCCGACGGCGGCGAGACCGTGCCGCCGGCGCTGGTGCCCCAGGTGCCGATGATCGAGGCGGTGCTCGACGCGGTCGGCCTGGCTCGGCTGGGCGTGGCGGGCTACGAGGCCGACGACGTGATCGGCACGCTGGCCGGCGCGGCGACCGGGCCGGTCGACATCGTCACCGGCGACCGGGACCTCTTTCAGCTCGTGCGGGACGACCTGCCCGTGCGGGTGCTCTACACGGCCAAAGGTGTGGGCCGGCTGACCGTTGTGGACGAGGCCGAGGTCACCCGCCGCTACGGCATACCGGGTCGGTCGTACGCCGACTTCGCCCTGTTGCGGGGCGACCCCAGTGACGGGCTGCCCGGCGTCGCCGGCATCGGGGAGAAGACCGCCGCGGCCCTGGTGACACGGTTCGGGTCCATCAGCGACATTGGGTCGGCACTGGCCGGCGGGGGTGATGCGGGCTTCCCGGCCGGAGCGCGCGCCCGGCTGGTCGCGGCCACCGACTACCTCGGCGCGGCCGAACCGGTGGTCCGGGTGGCCTCCGACGTCCCGGTTCCTCCGCTGGTGGACGCGCTGCCGGCCACCCCCAAGGACCCGCCTGCGCTGGTGGAGCTCTCCCGGCGCTGGGGCCTGGACAGCCCGCTGAACCGGCTGCTGGCCGCGCTCGCGGCAGCCACGGCGGTCTCGAGCGGGGGTCCACGTGATCGACCGCGGGGAGATGGTGCGTCCGCGACGGGTCAGGCCACCGAGCTGTAGGCCACCACGCCGCGCCGCAGCGCGGTCACGGCGTCACGGGCGGTGGACGCGAGCCGGCTGCCCGGCTCGGCGACGTCGGTGAGCTGACCCAGCAGGTCGACGAGCTGCTTGACCCAGCGGACGAAGTCGCCGGGGGCCAGGTCGGTCTCCGCAAGGACGGCGTCGAGGCGCGATCCGGACGCCCACCGGTGGGCCGCCAGCGCGAAGCCGAGGTCGGGCTCCCGCAGGGTGCTCAACCGGTGCGCGGCCTCCACCGACTCCAGCCGGCGCCACAGCGCCACCATCTCGCCGAGCACGTCACGCACCCGCCCGCCGGGGAGCCGCGGAGAAGCGTCGTCGGGGCGGCGTCCCTCGAACACCAGCGTGGATACGCAGGCGGCGAGCTCGGCGGCGGTCAGACCTTCCCAGAGCCCCGTCCGCAGGCACTCCGCGGCCAGCAGGTCCGACTCGGTGTAGAGCCGGGCCAGCCGTTCTCCCGCGCTGTTGACCCGTTCCCGGTGGAGGTAACCGAGCTCGGCAAGGACGGCGCAGATCCGGTCGAAGGTGAGAGCAAGCGTGTTGGTACGACCGGTCACCTTGCGCTCGAGAGCGGCGGTGTCTCGGGAGAGCCGCTCGTACCGCTCCGCCCACCGGCTGTGCTCCTCCCGGTCCGGGCAGCTCGCGCAGGGGTGCCG
>JBPCOX010000089.1:0-4587 GCA_050999825.1 Mycobacteriales bacterium | reverse complement strand
GGCGCGCCGAGCCTGGACCGTAGCTGTGAGAAGAAGCTCAGGTCGAGATAGACGCGGCGATCGGCGGGGCAGTAGAACGGCCCGGTCGACGCGGAGGCAATCCCGCAACCGGATCGGGTCTGCGCGGTGAACAGGACCAGCTCGGTGGGCTGGTAGGTCCGACCGGCCTCGCGGAACTGGGCGTCCCACGAGCGCTGGACGAGGTTGACCACCTCGGTGACGAAGCGCGTCTCGTTGTCGGTCGAGCCGGCCTGCAGCGGCGCGTCGCCGCGGCCCTGGGCCGAACTCGGGAAACCGTTGGAGCGTGGGTTCACGTCGTACCCGGATCCGCCGCCACCACCGAGCACGTTCAGCACGAGCATGGCGATCACCCCGAGCACGCCCAAGCCGCCACCGCCGAGGGCCAGACCACCGCCTGGCATTCCGCCGCGGCCGCCGCGGCGGTCCACGATCTGCGAAGGATCTATCGACCGGGTGTCGAGGTCCACGCCGTACGCCTCTCCTTTGATGAAGCGGCGTCACGGCGCACCGGTCCCCCGGCGCCCGCACCAGGCCGTACGCCGGTATGCCCGGCCAGCGAACGGCGCAGTCCTCGCAGCCGTGCAGCTACGGCACGCAGAGCGTCAGCGCAGCCGGCCAGACCTCCACGACCAACCGGTCGGAGGACGGCCGGACATCCCCGTCGAGCTGTACCGGCAGCGGCCGGCCGGCTCGAATGTCCACCTGCGCGGCGCGCCAGGTCTCCAGCTGCTCCGGGCGGGGCCGGCGCCGCAGCACGATGCGCCACGCCAGGCCGGCCCAGTTCCGCAGCCGACGAGGGGCGAGCACGGCGACATCGAGCACACCGTCGTCGCCGCGGGCATCGGGCAGCACCGGCAGGCCGCCCTGCAGCCGGCCGACGTTGCCGACCAGGACACCGCGACCTCGTCGGCGTACTGGTGACGCCCCGTCAAACCGCAGCTCGAAACTGGTCAGTGGGCCGCGGGCCAGGTTCCGCAGCCCGCTGACGATGTAGGCCGGCCAGCCGAACCGGCTCTTCAGAGCCGGCGGTGCATCGCGGAGCATGGCCGCGTCGAAGCCCATTCCCGCGATCACCGCGAAGCGCTCATCGCCGATCGCCCCGACGTCGACGCGGCGGCGGGTGGCGCCGACCGCCAACTGCGCCGCGGCCGCCAGCTCGAGCGGGATGTCGAAGTTGCGGGCCAGCAGGTTCCCGGTCCCCACGGGCAGGACAGCGAGCGGCACGTCGGTGCCGGCGACCGCCGTCACGCAGGCCATCACCGTCCCGTCGCCCCCGGCTGCGATCACGAGCCGGGCTCCGTCGGCGATCGCCGCCCTCGTGAGCGCTGTTCCAGGGTCATCCGTCGTGGTCTGCAGCCACTCCACGTCCGGAGCTCCGACGGCCGCCAGCGCGGCGCGGATCGCGGCCGGCTCGGTGCCGCAGGTGGGGTTGAACACCACGGCCACCGCACCGGCGCTCACGCGGCCCGCTCCACCCGCCGGTAGCGCGCCTCGGCCAGCCCGTAGATTCCGAACGCAACCAGACCGAGAGCGACGACCCCCAGCAGCCACGGGCCCGCGTCGCTGCGGGCGAGACTCTTGAGCGCACCGTCCAGACCGCGGGCCTTGCGCGGCTCGAAGCTGATCGCCGCCGCGATGAGGAAGAAGCCGGCCAGAGCGAAGACAAGACCGCGGGCGGCCGTGCCGAACATGCCGAGCTTCTCGACGACCGTGCGGGTCGTGGCGCTCATCTGGGCCATCCGCAGGTGCTTCTCGAACTTCCGCCGTACTCCTTCGACGACGAGCATCGCGCCGACCCCGATCAGAACTGCCCCTATTCCGCCGACCAGGACCCGCCCCCAGCTGTGCTGCATCGCTCTAGCGGTGAGCGTGACGTTCTGCCGGGCGCTACCGCCGCTGGCGTTGCCCGTGCCGGTGAGCAGCGAGACGGTGGTGAAGCACAGGCTGGCGTACGCAAGCCCGCGCACGAGCGACTTGAGCCGGCCCTTGGCGCCGGGGTCCCCGCCTGTCTCGCCCAGCGCAACCTCGGTGAAGCGCCAGGCGGCGTAGCCGGCGAAGCCCAGCGCCAGCAGCCAGAGCAGCACCGTTCCGAAGGGCTGCCGCGCCACCGTGAGCAGAGCCCCGTTCTGGTCAGTCTCCCGGTTCTCACCGAGTGCGACCTGTACCGCCAGCACGCCGATGACCAGGTACGTCACGCCACGAGCCGCCAGCCCGAGTCGCGCCAGCCGGTGCAGCCACGGACTGCGGGCGGCCGCGGAGGCGGCTGAGGCAACGTCGCTCGCAGGCATGGCCACTCCCGGGGATGATGAAGCCAAGATCATGCCCAGCATCCGGGCAGGACAACCGCCGCGCCGAGGCTGGCGGCCCCATCCGGGCCGATGACCGGGGCGGCGCACCTCGCGACTACAGCTCGCTTTCGTAGTGCACGATCCGCTCGCCGAGGTCGTCGTCCTTCTCCCGGCCGCTGCGCCGGAAGCCGCGGCCCTCGTAGAGCCGCGAACCGCGGCCGTTGTCGGCATGGGTCCATAGCTGCGCCTGGTCATAGCCTCGGCCGCGCGCCTCGGCCAGCACAGCGTCGACGAGCTGGCCGCCGACTCCCTCACCCCAGCGGTCGGGCGCGACGAAGACCATCGAGATGTGGCACAGACCCGGGACCGGCGGGCCGGCTCCGTCGTCGGCGCGGGCCTGCATCCCGAGCGACATGCCGACCAGCTCGCCGGCATCGTCGGCCACGAGCAGGAAGGCGTCCGGCTCGCCGGCGTAGCCGCGTACCCGGAGCTCGTGCTGCGCTGGACCAGGGTCGCCCCCCCGTCGAGCCGTGTTGGCCGCCCGCCACACCGCTACGGCTGCTTCGTAGTCGGCCGGCTGGCCGGCCCGGACGACCACAGCCATCGGTCGACGGTAGCCACCTCGCGCCGCTGCCTGCCTTCTGGGCCCTCGAGAGGCCCCAAAGTCGATGCCGTCCACCACTTGTGTCGGCCTGCCTTTCCGCCGAATAAAGCGAGCGTCCAAACAGGGCAGTCGCTACCGGAAGGACCCACCATGAGCGGTAACCACCGATCGGCCGCGACTCGTCGGCTCGTCACGGCTGGGGTGGCCGGCCTGGTTCTTGGGGTCGGCGGGACCTCTGCCGGTGTCGGTCTGTCACATGCCGCCCAGCCCGACCATGCCCAGCGGGACCGCCCGCAGACAACCCCGGTGGCGGATGCCAAGGTGGAGGACGTTGCGACCGCTGCGACTGCGGCGGCGGCGGCGAACTGCGGCCGGGCCGTCCGCCAAGCCGACGCGAGCCTTCAGGTGGCCACCCGGGTCGAGAAGTCCCTGGCTGAGCACATCGGCGTGATGAACCAGCTCAGCGCCGGCAGTATCACACCAGGTCAGGCGCTCAACATGGGCATGCCATCGCTGATCAGCGGAGCCCACCACTCGGCCATGTTCGATCGGGCGTACGCGGACTACCGGTCCGTTGTGAGGCAGTGCCGGCTCAGCTGACCGCTGAGCCGGCGGAACGACTGTCCTCCCGGCCGGACCGGCGGATCGCCTGGTCGCGGATCACGGATGCGATCGAGCCCAGCTGCGCGACCTGCTCAGGAGCCAGCGGGTCGAGCAGTGCCCGTCGGACGGCATCCACATGGCCCGGTGCGGCGGCACCCAGCGCGGCGAAGCCGGCATCGGTGAGGGTGGCGAGTGTGCCCCGCTGGTCGGAAGGACAGCTCGACCGTACGACGTACGCCTTGCCCTCCAGCCGCGTCGCGGCGTGCGAGAGCCGACTGCGGGAGAACCGGGTGCGCCCCGCGAGGTCGCTCATCCGTAGCGTCCGCTCCGGTGCCTCCGACAGGCGGACGAGGATCTCGTAGTCAGCGTGGGACAGGCCCGAGTCACGCTGCAGCTGGCCGTCGATCTCCTCGTACAGCAGCCGGGTCGCGTCCAGGAGCGCTCGCCACACCAGCTGCTCGTCGGCCGCCAGCCACCGGGTTGTGCTCACGACCCAGGCTAGCCGGGAATGATTGACGGTTCAACTTAGCTGACCTAGTGTCGGCGACACCCGTTGCTCGTACAACCTTTATGGAAGGCGCACCTTGAGCACACCGGCCACCACGGCTACCGCGATCCCTGGCTACCTGGCCGGCACGTGGAGCATCGACCCAGTGCACTCCGACGTCTCGTTCAGCGTCCGACACATGATGGTCAGCAAGGTCCGCGGCCGGTTCACCAAGGTCGACGGCAAGATCGTTACAGCGGAAAACCCCCTCGACTCCAGTGTGACCGCCTCGATCGACCTGTCCTCGATCGACACAGGCAACGAGCAGCGGGACACCCACCTGCGTTCCTCTGACTTCTTCTCGGTCGATGAGCACCCCACGATGACCTACCGTTCGACCGGCTTCCGCCGCGACGGCGATGACCACGTGCTCGACGGAGAGCTGTCGATCCGCGGCGTGACCAAGGACGTCCCGCTCACCCTCGAGGTCAACGGCTTCGGCCCGGACGCCTACGGCGGCACCCGGGTCGGCTTCAGCGCCACCGGTGAGATCAACCGCAAGGACTTCGGTGTCAACTGGAACG
>JBPCOX010000075.1:0-2616 GCA_050999825.1 Mycobacteriales bacterium | reverse complement strand
CTGCCGCCCCGTCGGGTGACGATCTCCGAGCTGCGCGTGCAGGGCCTGCGCCGGGCCGGGAGCTGCCTCGACGTCGACCTGCACGTCGAGTGCTCGACCGGCACCTACGTGCGGGCGGTCGCCCGCGACCTGGGCGCCGCCCTCGCCGTAGGTGGTCACCTGACGGCCCTGCGGCGAACGCGGGTGGGCAGCTACGGCATCGCCGCCGCGCGTCCGCTCCCCGAGCTGGAGTGCGCGCTGAGCGTCGTACCGCTGGCAGTGGCGGTGGCAGCGGCGTTCCCGCGACGGGACGTGGACGCCGGCGACGCCGAACGGGTAGCCCATGGAGTGCCACTGCCGGCTGCCGGCCTCGGACCCGGGCCGATCGGCGTCTTCGGTCCCGATGGGGCGGTGCTCGCCCTGGTCGAGGAGCGCGACGGGCTCGCCCGGCCGATGGTCGTCTTCGTCGGCTGAGGGCGCCCGCCCCCGTTCACGCTCCGGCGCCGGACACCCCGCCGCTGGCAGGGCCCGGGTCGGCATCTGGCCGGCGTCGGCGACCTGCGCCTCAGCAGCGTGGCGGAGCAGCTACGCCGGGACGCGGCCCCGGCGGAGCGACAGCCCGTAGCCGGCGGCCTGGCGGATCAGCACCACCAGGGCGGCGCCGGCGGCCCGCGCAGCGTCCGGTGGACCGGTCAGCCGGAGGAGTCCCGCGGCGGTCAGCAGGTCGAGCAGGATGCCGAGGGCGAGGACCGGGTCGCGGGTGCGGGCCAGGGCCAGGGCCGCCGCCAGCACGCCGCCGCCGGAGACAACGACGGCGAGCGAGTCCACCGTCCTCAAGGCCGGACGCCGGTCGCTGCGGCACCGGCGATCTGGTCCCGCTCCTCGCGGATCTCCCGCCCCAGGAAGAAGTTCAGCGCGGTCCGGATCGTGGCCACCGCGGCCAGCTGGCCGAGCTCGCGGAAGCTCGGCGCCACGGCGGTGCGCAGGATGTCGGCCGCCAGCTGGAACTCCAGCCCGAGGGTGAGGAAGCGGCCGAGCACGAGCCGGACCGGCACGAACACCGAGGCGTCTCGGCTGCGCAGCCCGACCACGACGAACCGGACGAAGGCGACCACCGCTCCCACGAAGATGACCCCGACACCGGCCGACTCCACCAGCCGCACCAGCACGTCGACGACCTGCGACACACCCTCCTGGTCGAACGCCCCGGCAACCGCCATCCGCGGCGGGTACCCGACGTACGCGGCGTTGACGCCTCCGCGCCAGGATGAGGGGCCGACCGTAAGGAGTTGCCATGGGCCAGGTTCTGCTCGGTACGCCGGGCCGCCGGGTCGACCGGTCGGGAGTGACCGACTCGCAGGCGCGGGCGCTGGCCGGCGAGCTGCGCGGCCGGGTGCGAGGCGAGGTGCGCTTCGACGGTGGCAGCCGGGCGCTCTACGCCACCGACGGCTCGAACTACCGGCAGGTGCCGATCGGCGTCGTCGTACCGAAGGACGCCGACGACGTCGCCGCCACCCTCGAGGCCTGCCGCCGGTACGGCGCCCCGGTGCTCGGCCGCGGTGCCGGCACCAGCCTGGCCGGCCAGTGCTGCAACGTCGCGGTCGTCCTGGACTTCTCGAAGTACATGAACGCCATCGTCGCGCTGGACCCCGAGGCGGGCCGCGCGCGGGTGGCTCCGGGGGTCGTGCTCGACCGGCTGCGGGATGCGGCCGAGGCGCATCACCTGACCTTCGGCCCCGACCCGGCGACCCACTCGCACTGCACGCTCGGCGGCATGATCGGCAACAACTCGTGCGGCGTCCACGCGCTGCTCGGCGGCAAGACCGTCGACAACATCGAGTCGATGGAGGTGCTCACCTACGACGGCGTCCGGCTGACCGTGGGGCGCACGACGGAGGACGAGCTGGCCGAGATCGTGCGAGCCGGTGGCCGCCGGGGCGAGATCTACGCCGGGATGCGCGATCTCCGGAACCGCTACGCCGAGGCCATCCGGGCGAGGTACCCGCGAATCCCCCGCCGGGTGTCGGGCTACAACCTCGACGAGCTGCTGCCCGAGAACGGTTTCCACGTGGCCCGGGCGCTCGTCGGCACGGAGTCGACCTGCGCGATCACGCTCGAGGCCACCGTCCGGCTGATCTCCAGTCCGTCGCACCGCCGGCTGGTGGTGCTCGGCTACCCCGATTTCTACGTAGCGGGGGACGCGGTGCCGACCCTGCTCGAGCACGCGCCGATCGGCCTGGAGGGCTTCGACGACCAGCTGGTCACCGACATGACGCGGATCGGCCTGCACACCGAAAAGCTGCACCTGCTGCCCGAGGGCAGGGGTTGGCTGTTGGTGGAGCTGGGAGCCGACGATCCCGGCGAGCTCGACGAGCGCCTCCGCCGGCTGCTCGACTGCGTCGCTGACGGGGCCGGCAGTCCGAACGTGCGCACCTATGACCCCCGGGACGAGAAGGACATCTGGGCGGTACGCGAGTCGGGTCTGGGTGCTACCGCGCACCCGACCGGCGCGCTGCCGAACTGGGAGGGCTGGGAGGACTCAGCGGTCGACCCGGCGGTGGTTGGCCGCTATCTGCGCGACCTCAAGGCGCTGTGGGGGGAGTACGGCTACACCGGAGCCTGGTACGGCCACATCGG
>JBPCOX010000065.1:0-2999 GCA_050999825.1 Mycobacteriales bacterium | reverse complement strand
CGCGGCAGCCCGTGCTGTACGGCGGCCCGCATGAAGGCCGGATGTCCGATCAGCTGCACGAAGATCCGGCCCAGCGTGTAGTAGCCGCCGTACCGGGCCGACAGTGCCGCCGGATAGGCCGCCAGGGCCCGTTCGCGGGCCGGGCCGGCTGACCGGTCCAACGCCTGTACGACGACCTCGGCGGCCAGTTCCGCGGACTCCATGGCATAGGCGATGCCTTCGCCGTTGAAGGGGTTGACCACACCGCCGGCGTCGCCGACGAGCAGCAGCCCCGGCACGTAGTGCGGGGTGCGGTTGAACCCCATCGGCAGCGCGCCGCCGCGGACCGGTCCGGTCGCCGACTCCTCGACGAAGCCCCACTCCGGCGGCAGGCCGCCGAGCCAGCGGCCGAGCAGGTCCTTGTAGTCGGTCCGACCGAAGGCATCGGTGGTGTTGAGGATGCCGATGCCCACGTTGCTGGTGCCGTCGCCGACGCCGAAGATCCAGCCGTAGCCGGGGAGCAGCCGCCCGCGGCCCGGCGGACCGTCCCACAGCTCGAGCCACGACTCCAGGAAGTCGTCGTCGGTGCGCGGGCTGCGGTAGTAGCGGCGTACGGCGACGCCCATCGGGCGGTCCGCCCGCGCGCGCAGGCCGACGGAGAGGCCGAGCCGGCTGGAGCTGCCGTCGGCGGCCAGCACCAGCGGCGCGCGGTAGCTCACCTCGGTCCGGTCCCCGTCCGGCCCCGGGTGTCGGGCGGTGACCCCGGTCACCCGGCCGGCATGATCGAGCACCGGGCCGGTGACCGCCGCGCCCTCCACCAGCCGGGCGCCGGCCTTCTGCGCCCGGCGGGCCAGCAGCTCGTCGAGATCGCGCCGCGGGCGGACCAGCCCGTAGTCGGGGTAGTCGGCGAGCTCAGGCCAGGGCAGCTCCAGGCGCATACCGCCGCCGACGATGCGCAGCCCGCGGTTGCGGATCCAGCCGGCCGCCGGGCTGGTGTCGATGCCCATGGCCACCAGACTCTTGACCGAGCGTGGCGTGAGCCCGTCCCCGCACACCTTGTCCCGCGGAAACGTCGCCTTCTCCAGGACCAGCACGTCGAGGCCCGCCGAGGCCAGGTGGTAAGCGGCCGCGGACCCACCCGGTCCGGCCCCGACGACCAACACGTCCGCCTCGCCGGCGATGCGGCCCGGCACCGAGGCGGCGGAGGATGGACTCACCGGCGACTTCCTTGCGGCCCAAGCGCTTGTGAACGGCTTCACGAGCGCGTTGCGCCCCAGTGTAGGTGCCGCCCCCCGCAACCCGCGCAGGGGCTCAGCCCGGGGCGAGCAGCGCGCGCAAACGTCCCGGCAGCTCGGTGAAACCGCTGTCCTTCTGCAGCACCGCGGCGGCTCCGGCAGCCGTCAGTGCGGTGCCGACGGCGGCCACGTCGTACCCGGTGCAGACCACCACCCGGGTGTCCGGCAGGCGCTGCCGCAGCTCGCCGAGCGCAGCCATCCCGTCCATCACGGGCATCGCCAGATCGAGGACCACGAGGTCGGGGCGCTCGGCGACGGCGATCTCGACGGCACCCGCGCCATCGGCGGCAGATCCCACCACCTCGAAGTCGTCCTCGAGGTCGAGCAGCAGGCAGATCAGCTGGCGCAGGCCGTCGGCGTCGTCGGCGACGACGACGCGCCAGGGCCGTGACCGCACCGCCGGGTGGTGCCTCTGGGGAGGAGGGGCCGCCGACAACGCCATGCCGGCAGTGTGGGCGCGGATCGGTCCGGTGGGAACAGCGAGCGGAACAGTTGGTCGTTTCGAACCATCCCGGCTAGTCCTCCCGGGAGCGACCGTCCCGATTTGTCCCGGTCACATCGTGCGGTGGCCCCTCGCGGGAGTCGGCGTAGGCGTCCTCGGCCGCGGCCGAGGCGGCGATCCGCGCGGACAGGGTGCGGCGCCGCCGCCGGTCGCCGCGGTCGAGAGCGGTCGCCATGGCAGCTCGCTGCGGCGCCAGCAGCACGTAGCTGACCACCCCGGAGCCGAGCAGCGCCACGAGCACCAGCAGGGTCCCGCGCAGGCCGGCGAGGTAGAGCGCCGCAGCGACCGCGGCGAGGACGCCGACCCGGGCCAGCGAGTACGTCGCGACGGCGCGCGTACCGCCCGTGCGCCGGGCCGTCATGCCGGTGCCGCTCCGTCGGTCTTTCGGCGCACCCGCGGCAGCGTACGCCGGGGACGCTCGTGCTCGGGCCCGGCCGCCCGCGGTCGCGAGGACGCCCCGGCGACCGCGATCCGCCCCTCCCACCGCGTGGACAGCACGACGGTGGTCACGGATCGGGCCACCCCGCGGACCCGCCGCAGCACGCCGAGCAGGTGCTCGAGGGCATCGACGTCGGCCACCCGGACCTTCACGACGAACGCCTCCTCGCCGGCCACCAGCCAGCAGTCCTCGATCTCGGGGATCGCCTGCAGCCGGTTCGCCACCTCGTCCTGCTCGGCCGTGTGGCTCAGGTAGATGCCAACCAGCGCGCTGACCCCCAGCCCGATGGCCGCGGGCACCACCGCGGCGTGGTAGCCCGTGATGACTCCGGTCGCCTCCAGCCGAGCCACCCGGTCGTGGACCGCCGGTGGCGAGAGACCGACCCGCCGGCCGAGCTCGGCGTAGCTGTCCCGGGCGTTGATCCGCAGCGCCTCGATCAGGGCCCGGTCGGTGTCGTCCACAATGAGCGCCTATCGGCGGCTTTCCGGCGTACCGATGGTGTTAACCCAGATTTGACGAAGGATCCACGGGAACAATACGTCCCTACCTTCGGTTGAGAGGTACGATGGCGTTCGACGATCGGAGGTGAACATGTACACGACCGAGATCATGCGGGAGCGGGCGCGGGAGCTGCGCCAGGCCGGCCGGCCGTGCCGCGACGCGCGCACCGGCACGCTGCGTCGGGTGCGGGCCTTTGCGGCTCGTAGGCACTTCGGCCGCTGAGCCTGCTCGCGCCGCCAACTGCGTGGCAAGGGACCGCCGTACGGGCGGTTCCTTGCCACTT
>JBPCOX010000289.1:0-6912 GCA_050999825.1 Mycobacteriales bacterium | reverse complement strand
CCGCGGCCATCCCCGTCAGCGCGGCGAGCCCCTGCTCGAGCGACCACAGCAGCTCGAGCATCCCCTGCGTCTGCTCGGCGGGTTGGGCCGGATGCAGCCGGGCGAACCCGGGCAGCGCGGCCACCATCTCGGCGACCTTCGGGTTGTACTTCATGGTGCACGACCCGAGCGGATAGAAGCCCTCGTCGATCGAGAAGTTGCGGTGCGCCAGCCGGGTGTAGTGGCTCACCAGGTCGCGCTCGGCCACCTCGGGAAGCACGGGTAGCTCGGTCGTCCGCAGGGCGGTCGGCACCCGGTCGCCGGCCCGGGTGCGGTCGATTCCGGTCGCCCGCAGCGTGTAGGCGTGCCGGCCGGGCCGGGACCGCTCGAACAGCAGCGCCTCGGGCTGCGGTGTACCAGCCCCGGCGCTGGTCAGCGTGCCGATGCTGTTGCCGCCGCCCGGATCGGTCATGCCGCCGCCCCCGCCGTGTCGTTCGCCGTGAGTACGCCGGCCAGCGCCGAAGCCAGCCCCTCGATCTGGTCGCGGGTGCGTTCCTCCGTCACCGCGACGAGCAGCAGCGCCTCTCCCCCGACCTCGACCACGGGACCGACCAGGTAGCCCCGGTCGGCAAGTGCCGCAGCGGTGCGCAGGGGATCCGCCAGCCGCAGCCCGAACTCCTTGCCGACCGGCGCACCGGGATGCGCCAGCTCCACCCCGGCGACTTCCGCGAGTCGTTCCCGGGCGTACGCCGCACCGGCGAGGCAGGCCTCCCCCACCTCGACCAGGCCGGCCGGGCCCAGCCAGGCGAAGTAGACTGCGGTGGCCAGCGCGTTGAGCGACTGGTTGGTACAGATGTTCGACGTCGCCTTCTCGCGCCGGATGTGCTGCTCTCTGGCCTGCAGGGTCAGGACGTAGCCGCGTCGCCCCTCGGAGTCGAGCGTCTCCCCCACCAGGCGGCCGGGCAGCCGGCGTACGTCGACGTCACCACAGGCCAGTAGCCCGACGCCGGGGCCACCGAAGCTCATGGTGTTGCCGAGCGAGAGACCGTCACCGACCACGATGTCGGCCCCGAGCCGGCCGGGCGGTTGCAGCACTCCGGCCAGCACCGGGTCGAAGGCGACCAGGAGGCGGGCGCCGGCGTCGTGAGCCGCCAGGGCCAGCGCCGGCACGTCCTCCAGGACGCCGGTGGCGTTGGGATGCTGGATGATCACTGCGGCCGCATCGACGGCCAGCTCCGCAACCCGCGCCGGAGCCAGAGCGCCGGTCGGCCCCACAGCAGCCTCTACCAGCTCGGCGTGCAGTCCGGGCGCGTATGTGGCCAAGGTCTCCCGGTGGCGGGGGTCGAGGCTGCCCGCGATCACGACCCGGGTCCGCCGGGTGCCCCCGATGCACATGATCATGGCTTCGACCAGCGCCGTTGCGCCGTCGTACAGGCTTGAGTTGGCGACCGGCAGGCCGAAGAGCTCACTCACCAGCGTCTGGAACTCGAAGAGCGCCTGAAGCCCCCCCTGGCTCATCTCCGGCTGGTAGGGCGTGTAGGCGGTCGAGAATTCCGGCTTGCCGGCGATCGCCCCGACGACCGCCGGTACGTAGTGGTCGTAAACGCCCCCACCCAGGAAGCACACGGCGTCGTCCACGGTGGTGTTGCGCGCCGCCATGGTCCGGCAGCGGGTCAGCACCTCGGACTCGGCCAGACCTGCGGGCAGACCGAGATCGACCGGTGCTCGAAGATCGGCCGGTACCTGGTCGAAGAGCGCGTCGAGGTCAGACAGTCCCAGCACCCCGAGCATGTCCCGCACGTCGTCGTCGGTATGCGGCGCGTACTGCACGAAGAATCCCGTCTCCTGGCTTGCGACATTGGCCGGGCGAAGCCTCGACGGGTGCAATCGTACGGGCGGCCCATCGGCCGGTACGGCCGGCGCGAGGTCAGGCCGGGGTACGACGGCGGCGCCGGGTGGAGAGCTCGTCGGTGCCCACCGACGCGTCCTGCGAGACCTGCGCTGAAGGCTCGCCGGGAAGGGCGGCGAGGGTTCCCTCGACTTCGCGCACCACCCGGCCGACGGCGATGCCGAAGACCCCTTGTCCGCCCTGCAGAAGATCGATTACCTCGTCCGGTGACAAACACTCGTAGACGGTGGCGCCGTCGCTCATCAGGGTGATCTCGGCCAGGTCCTCGACACCGAGACGGCGCAGGTGGTCGACCGCCGTACGGATGTTCTGCAGGGAGACGCCGGTGTCCAGCAGGCGCTTGACCACCCGTAGCACCAAAATGTCGCGGAAGGAGTACAGCCGCGAGCTGCCGGAGCCGGTGGCCGGCCGGATGCTGGGGACGACGAGGTCGCTGCGGGCCCAGTAGTCGAGCTGCCGATAGGTGATGCCGGCGGCGGAACACGCCGTGGTGCCTCGGTAGCCGTCGAGCTGAGCGGGACGAGCTGCGGTGTCGCCAAAGAGCATCCCCTGTTCACCGCGCGGGGTCGTGCCTCGCCCGGCGGCGCCTCGGGTGGCCCCGTCCTCGTCATCCCGCACTGCGCCCGCCTCTCACGCCCCCACCAAGTTTTCCGGGGACTACCGACATGCGACGGTAGGCAGCCGGAGTTCCCTGGTCAACGCTCATCTCGGCATGTCGCCGCTGTGAATCTCTAGTAGAGGCTTGGGGTCAGGAGCCGGTTCAGGGTTGGCGGGCGTCACGACCCAGTCTGGAAGTCCTCGGGTGAGATCGTGTCCAGAAACTCGCGGAACTTCTCGACCTCGTTCTCCTGTTCGTCCGGGATGGCGATGCCGGCTTCAGCGAGCACCGACTCGTCGGCGTAGATCGTGGTGCCGGTGCGCATCGCCAGCGCGATCGCGTCGGATGGGCGAGCGCTGACCCGCAGCCCGCTGGCAAAGACCAGGTCGGCGTAGTAAACGCTGTCGCGCAGCTCGATGATCTGCACCGCCTGCAGCCGGGCTTCGAGCGCGGTGAGCAGGTCGCGCAGCAGGTCGTGGGTGAGAGGTCTCGGCGGAGCCATTCCCGACTGGGCCACCGCGATGGCCGTCGCCTCGACCGGCCCGATCCAGATCGGCAGAAAGCGTTCGCCGTTCACCTCCTTGAGGAGAACGATCGGTTGGCTCTCCGGGAGCTGGAGCCGGACCCCCACCACGCTCACCTCGTGCACCGGCCCAACGTACACCGGCCCGCCCGCCGCACCCGGGCGACGCAGCCCCCTGCCGGAGACCCTCAGCGGGACAGCAGCGGCCGCAGCGCTGCGCGCACGAGGGCCGCATGCAGGCGGACGGACAGCGCCGCGAGCTGGCGGGCCGCCACCTCGGCACGGGCGCGCGAGTCCGGATTGCGCTGGCGCACGAGCGGGTTGACGACCTGCTCGACGAGGCCGACCTCGCGATCAGCAGCGAGCTTGAAGGCGCGCAGGTGGCGAGGGCCGATGCCGAACGCGGCAAGCTCGGCCAGCGTCTTGGCGATGAGCAGCGAGTCACCGTCGTAGTGCTCGGCGCCCGGCCGCGGGCGCACCAGGCCGTACTGCTCCAGCTCGCCGCGCGCTGCGGCCTCCAGTCCGGAGGCCTCGAGCAGCTCCGCACGAGACAGCCGCATCTCACTCAGGTCGGGCGCGAAGGCCTCCGGCCCAGGTGTGTCGATGACCGCCGCCCCCGGGATCTGGGGTCGGCCGCCCCCCGCCGGCGCCTGCAGACCTCGGTCGAGCGCCCCGAGATGGTCCTTGATGACCCGCAGCGGAAGGTAGTGCTCGCGCTGGGCCGTCAGGACGTACCGCAACCGGTCGACATCGCTGCGGGTGAACTTGCGGTAGCCGGAGGGCGTGCGCTCCGGCTCCACCAGGCCCTCGGTCTCCAGGAAACGGATCTTGGAAATGGTGACGTCGGGGAACTCCGACCGCAGCTGCCCGAGCACTTCACCGATGCCGAGGAAGGCATGGCCGCCCGCGGGCGCCACGCTCATGCGGAGGGCCGAGCGAGGAACATCAGCCGGAACTTACCGACCTGCACCTCGTCCCCTCCACTGAGCGCCGCCTCCTCGATGCGCTCGCGGTTTAGATAGGTCCCGTTGAGGCTGCCGACATCTCGGACCGCGAACCGCTCGCCGGTGCGGGCGAACTCGGCGTGCCGCCGGGACACCGTGACGTCGTCGAGAAAGATGTCGCTCTCGGGATGGCGGCCGGCCGTCGTGAGGTCCTTGTCGAGCAGGAACCTGCTGCCGGCGTTGGGTCCGCGCTTCACGACCAGCATCGCCGACCCGGGCAGCAGCGCCTCGGCGGTCGCCGCGTCGGCCAGTGACTCATCGTCGGCGAGGTCGGTGTCCACGATGTCGACGCCGGCCAGGGAGATGGTGGAGGTGGAGTCGACCGGGCGATCGGAGGCCACCGGGTCACCGGGCCGGGTCAGCGGCGCACCGCAGCGGCCACAGAACCGGCTGCCGTCGGAGTTCTGCTGACCGCACCTGGTGCAGAAGACGGTCGGCATGAACGGTTCTACCTTCCTGCGGCCGGCGGAAGCGATGCGCGGGTTTGCCGGCTGGCGCCGGCGCTGGGGCACACGGTAGTGAGCCCGAAAACCTCGCGGCAACCGCCGCCATCGCGACTGCGGTGGAAACAGGCTCAGGGTGAACCTGAGGTTCAACCCCCGTCAAGCCTCCGTGACCAGGGCCGAGTACGCCGCCGCGTCCAGCAGGCCCGCCACCGACCCCGGGTCGGCAGGAGAGATCTCCAACATCCAACCGTCGCCGTACGGGTCGGAGTTGACCAGCTCGGGCTGGTTGTCCAACGAGTCGTTGCGGGCAGCGATGGTGCCGGAGATCGGCGCGTAGATGTCCGAGACGCTCTTGGTGGACTCGACCTCGCCAAGAGCCTGGCCGGCCTGCACCTGCGTGCCGACCTCGGGCAGCGTGACGAAGACGATGTCGCCGAGGGCGTCCTGGGCGAAGGAGGTGATGCCGACCCTGACCGTGTCGCCCGAGACCTTCGCCCACTCGTGCTCGGCGGTGTACTTGAGGTCTTCCGGATACACGCTGGCCTCTCGGTCGTCACTTCGGGAACGGGCCGGGCGAGCCTAGCCAGCCCCCTTTCGCAGCCGCAAGGAGCGCCGCACCGAGCGCCGCACCGAGCGCCGCACCGCCGGTCCACCCCTCCGGAGGTCAGCCGCTCAGCCGGCCGGTTCCAAGGGCGCCGCGATCAACCGGCGGGCTTGTACGACGTACAGCACCCCTGCCCACCAGTAGAGGGCGAAGCCCCACAGGACGAACGCCCACCCGACGGGGCGGACGATCTCCGCCGCGGGTCCCCGGCCGGCGCCCAGCAGGACCAGCGGGAAGCCGGAAAGCAGGTCGAAGGTGGCCGCCTTGCCGAGGAAGTGCACGGGCAACGGCCCGTAACCCCGCCGTCGCAGGACCGGCAGGAAGCCGGCGAGCAGCACGTCACGGGCGATCAACCCCACGGGGACCCAGAGCGGTACGACGTGACGCAGCGTGAGGCCCACCATGGTGGCGACCACGTACAGCCGGTCCACCAGCGGATCCAGCAGCGCGCCGAGCCGGCTGTACTGACCCCACGAGCGGGCGATCCGGCCGTCGAGGTAGTCGGTGAACCCGCTCACCATCAGCACCGCTACCGCGGCGCCGTCGGCCCGCCGAGCCAGCAACAGGTAGAGAAACAGCGGTATCCCGAGAAGCCGGAGCAGGCTGAGCGCGTTGGGGGCGGTGAGTACCCGGCCCGTCGGCGAGGGCAGCCCGGCCACACCCCGCCTCCTGACGCCGTCCGGATTGGGCGCCGGCAGCCTAGCCGCCGACCCGTCCGTCAGAGTTCGCCGGCGCGCTGCCCCGGGCGCCGCGGCTCGAGGGGAGAAGCCGGTCGAGGAGCTCCCGCACCTCGGCTCCGGTGAAGCCCATGGTGGCGTCGCCCACCGTCAGCTCGACCCGCCGCCAGCTCGGCGACCCGCTCGGCGCGCTGTCGACGAAGGTCCAGATCCCCGTCTCCTCGGCCAGGTCCAGCGCGGCTTCGCGAAGGGCGTCGGCCGAGATGCGCAGCCGCAGGTGCATCATCGGCACCTGGGGTGGGTCGGGCACCACCTCGACGTCCGGATGACCACGCAGCGCCTCCGCGATCTCGAGCGCCCGGGCGTAGTAGTCGCCCATCCGGCCCAGCCGCTGCTGCAGGCCGGCACGGGCCGCCAGGGCGTACGGGTAGAGGTGGAACAGGCTGCCGCCGTGGCGGCGCTGCCATACCCGCGCCTGCGCGATGACGTCTTCCGGGCCCGCCAGAGCGCAGCCCGCAATGCCGCCGAGCCCCTTGTAGAAGGAGACGTAGACGGTGTCGAAGAGGCCGGCGATCTCGGCGTAGGGCCGCCGGTAGTACGGCGCGGTCTCCCACAGCCGGGCGCCGTCGAGGTGCAGCGAGACACCGGATTCGCGGGCCCACTCGGCCTGTGCCACCAGGTCGTCCCACTCGGGCAACCGGCCGCCCAGCTCGCGCTGCGGCAGCTCGAGCACCAGGGCGGCCAGCGGCTCGCGCACCTGCTCCAGGTCCTTGCGGGTGATCAGCTCGTTGCGGTCACCCACGAGCCGGCCGTGCAGGCCGTGCAGGTACTCGTATGCCTTGTCCTCGTGACGCTCCAGATGACAGGTGGGGTGGAAGGCGACCGTCCGCACGCCCTTGCGGTCGGCCCAGATCCGCAGCGCGATCTGCTGCGCCATAGTGCCGCTCGGCATGAAGACCGCCGCAGGCTTGGCCAGCAGCCCGGCGACCTGCGCCTCCCGGTCCTCGAGCACCGCGCCGCCGCCATAGTGGTCGGCCCGCAGTTCATTCGGTGTGGCAGCGGCGAGCTCGAGCAGGACCTCGCGCGGCCGGGGCCGCCCGTGCCAGCCCAGGAAGCGCCTGCAGCGGTCTCGTACGGCGTCAACGTCCCGGGCCGGCGGAGCCGGCTGGTCT